>JACMKW010000318.1 GCA_014379885.1 Rhizobacter sp. | reverse complement strand
CCGCCAGCGTGGCTGCGACCAGCGGCGCGGCGCCAGTGACTGGCAAGGTGCGCATGGTCGCGCCCACGGTCGACGCACAAACGCGCAACGGCATCGTCTACGTGGATCTGGTTACCTCCACAAAAGAAACCAGCGAAGTGAAGGCCGGCATGTTCGCGCGCGGCGAGTTCGATGTGGGCAGCAGCGATGCGCTCACGCTGCCGCAAAGCGCGGTGGTGCTGCGTGATGGCTTCAGCTACGTGCTGAAGGTCGGGCCCGACGCCAAGGTGACGCAGGCCAAGGTGGGCGTGGGCCGCCGTGTGGGCGATCGCATCGAGATCACCAGCGGGCTCGATGCCAGTGCCAAGGTGGTCGCCGCGGGCGGTGGCTTTCTGAGCGATGGCGACACGGTGAAGGTGGTCGATGCACCCGCCGCGGCCAAGCCGGCAGCCGGCAAATAAAGGGAGCCTCACGATGATCAACGTTTCATCCTGGTCGATCCGCAACCCCACGCCATCGATCCTGCTCTTCATCATGCTCACGCTGGCTGGCGTGATCGGCTTCAAGGCGATGAAGATCCAGAACTTCCCCGACATCGACCTGCCGATGATCAGCGTGGTCGCTGCCTTGCCTGGCGCCTCGCCCGCACAGATGGAGACCGAGGTCGCGCGCAAGATCGAGAACTCGCTGGCCACCGTGCAGGGGGTGAAGCACGTCTACACCACGCTGCAAGACGGCACCGCCACCCTGATGGTCGAGTTCAGGCTCGAAAAACCCACGCAAGAGGCGTTGGATGACGTGCGCGACGCGATCTCGCGCGTGCGCTCCGACCTGCCGGCCGACCTGCGCGACCCCGTCATCCAGAAGGTCAACCTCGCGGGCACGCCCATCCTCACCTACACGGTGTCGAGCACCCGCATGGATGACGAAGCCCTGTCGTGGTTCGTCGACAACCAGGTGACCAAGACCATGCTCGCCGTGCGCGGCGTGGGCGCGGTCACGCGCGTGGGCGGCGTGTCGCGCGAGGTGCGTGTCGAGCTCGAAGCCAACAAATTGCTGGCGCTCAATGTCACCGCGGCCGACATCTCGCGCCAGCTGCGCCAAATCCAGCAAGAAGCGTCGGGCGGGCGCGCCGACCTGGGTGGCGCCGAGCAGTCGGTGCGCACGCTGGCCACCGTGCAGTCGGCACAGGAGCTGGCAGCGCTGGAGGTCACGCTCAGCGACGGCCGCCACATCCGCCTCGACCAGGTGGCGCGTGTGAGCGACACCGTGGCCGAACAACGCTCGGCCGCGCTGCTCAACGGCAAGCCGGCAGTGGGTTTCGAGATCGTGCGCTCGCGCGGTGCGAGCGAGATCGACGTGACCGACGGCGTGCGCGCTTCGCTCGACAAGCTCAAGGCGGAACACGCCGACATCGTGATCACCGAGGCCTTCAACTTCGTCGACCCGGTGGTCGAGAACTACGACGGCTCGATGAAGCTGCTCTACGAAGGCGCGTTGCTGGCGGTGCTGGTGGTGTGGCTCTTCATGCGCGACTGGCGTGCCACCTTCGTGTCGGCGGTGGCGCTGCCGCTGTCAGCCATCCCGACCTTTGCGGTGATGTACCTGATGGGCTTCACCATCAACGTGGTCACGCTCTTGAGCCTGTCGCTGGTGGTGGGCGTGCTGGTGGACGACGCCATCGTCGAGATCGAAAACATCATGCGCCACCTGCGCGAAGGCAAGACGCCGTTCCAGGCCGCGATGGAGGCAGCTGATGAGATCGGGCTGGCGGTGATCGCCACCACCTTCACGCTGATCGCGGTGTTTCTGCCGACCGCCTTCATGGGCGGCGTGCCGGGCAAGTTCTTCGTGCAGTTCGGCTGGACGGCGGCGATCGCCGTGTTCTTCTCCTTGGTGGTGGCGCGCATGCTCACGCCGATGATGGCGGCCTACATCCTGAAGCCACCCAAGCACGCACACAAAGATGCACGCTGGCTCACCATTTACATGGGCTGGGCACGCTGGTGCCTGCAGCACCGCCTGTGGACGCTGGTGGGCACAGCGGTGTTCTTCGTCGGCTCGTTCGCGCTGGTGCCTTACCTGCCCACTGGCTTCATCCCGCCTGACGACTTGTCGCAAACGCAGGTGACGGTGACCCTGCCGCCCGGCAGCACCTTCAAGGAGACCAACGCCCTGGCCGAGCAGGCGCTGCAGATCGTGCAGAGCAACAAGCACGTGAAGCTGGTCTACACCGCCATTGGCGGCGGCAGCGCCGGGGCCGACCCGTTTGCGGCGCAAGGTGCGGCCGAAGTGCGCAAGGCCGTGTTGACCATCAACATGACGCACCGCGACGACCGCCGCGGCACCAGCAAACAAGACATCGAAGGTGAGCTCCGGGTCGCCCTCGAAGCATTGCCCGGAGCCCGCGTGAAGGTGGGCCTGGGCGCGTCGAGCGAGAAGTACGTGCTGGTGCTGGCCGGTGAAGACGGCCGCGTGCTCGCACAGCACGCCGCGCAGGTCGAGCGCGAGCTGCGCACCATTCCCGGCATCGGCGCCGTCACCTCCACCGCGAGCCTGGTGCGCCCCGAACTGATCGTGCGGCCCGACTTCGCCCGTGCTGCTGACCTGGGCGTGACCTCGGCCGCGATTGCCGACACGCTGCGCATTGCCACCGCCGGTGACTACGACCAGGGCCTGGCCAAGATGAACCTCAGCCAGCGCCAGGTGCCGGTGGTGGTGAAGCTGGCCGACAACGGCCGCCAAGACATCGACGTGCTGTCGCGCCTGCCAGTGCCCGGTGCGCGTGGTCCGGTGCCTTTGTCAAACGTGGCCACACTGGAGATTTCCAGCGGCCCGGCCGAAATCGCACGCTACGACCGGCTGCGCAACATCAACTTCGAGATCGAGCTAAATCAGCAGCCGCTCGGTGCGGTGGAAGCGGCGGCACTGGCGCTGCCCAGCCTGAAGACCCTGCCACCCGGCGTGATTCAAACCTCGGTGGGCGACGCCGAAGCCATGGCCGACCTGTTCGCCAGCTTCGGCCTGGCGATGATGACGGGCGTGCTGTGCATCTACATCGTGCTGGTTCTGCTGTTCAAGGATTTTGTGCAGCCGGTGACCATCCTGGTCGCGCTGGTGCTGTCGATCCCCGGCGCCTTCCTGGCGCTCTTTCT
>JACMKW010000317.1 GCA_014379885.1 Rhizobacter sp. | reverse complement strand
GACTGCGACATCATGGCCGAGTCCTTTCCGGACACCGGCCTGGCCATCGCGCCGATGTACGACGAGCCCTTCATGGTGGCCGTGCCCACCAGCCACCCGCTGGCCAAGCGCAAGAGCATCAGCGCCGAAGAGCTGAAGAAGGAAACCATGTTGCTGCTGGGCACCGGGCATTGCTTTCGCGACCACGTGCTGGAGGTGTGCCCCGAGTACGCACGTTTCTCGAGCGACGCCGAAGGCATACGCAAGAGCTTCGAGGGTTCGTCGCTGGAGACCATCAAGTACATGGTCGCCTCGGGCATGGGCGTGACGGTGGTGCCGCAGCTCAGTGTGCCCAAGGACCAGCAAGCGCATGTGCGCTACGTGGCCTTCACCGACCCCGTGCCCACGCGCCGCGTGGTGCTGGCATGGCGGCGCACTTTCACACGCTACGAGGCCATCGCCGCCTTGCGCAACGCCATCTACGCCTGCCCGCTGGAAGGCGTGCACCGCGTGTCCTGACCTGCAGCCCCCACGGAGAAAATCATGGCCAAGAAGACGATCAAAGCCCCCGCAGCAGCCATCAGCAGCATGCAGATCAACATCGGCATCAGCGAAAAAGACCGCAAGGCGATTGCCGATGGTTTGAGCAAGCTGCTCGCCGACACCTACACGCTCTACCTCACCACGCACAACTTCCACTGGAACGTGACGGGGCCGATGTTCAACACCTTGCACCTGATGTTCATGGGCCAGTACACCGAGCTGTGGAATGCAGTGGACCCGATCGCCGAGCGCATCCGCTCGCTGGGCCATGCGGCGCCGGGTTCTTATGCGCAGTTCGGTGCGCTCGCCTCGATCAAGGACGCACCGGCCGTGCCGCCCAAGGCGCTGGAGATGGTGCAAATTCTGGTCAGCGGCCACGAGGCCGTGGCACGCACGGCGCGCGCCGTCTTCCCGCTGGCTGACAAGGCGAGCGACGAGCCCACCGCCGACCTGCTCACACAACGGCTCACGGTGCATGAGCAGACCGCATGGATGCTGCGCAGCCTGCTGGAGGCCTGACCGCATGAGCCGCCTTGTATCAACCCTTCGGCGGGCCGAGCGCCGGGCCGCCAACGGCCAGAGGCCGATGGCCTTGCGCAGGCACAGACAGTCCCCAGGGACCGGCGGTGTCCGGCGCCAGCGCACCAAGCCGGCCCGCATTCCCTCGGGGGAGCGTAGGCGGAAAAGCAATTCCCGACTGCTCGGGAGTTGCCCGCCGGAGCGCCATGCGGCATGCAAGCCGCATGGCCGGTCAACGTACCCGTTGGCCGAGGGGCTGTCATGACCACGCGGGTGGCCATCGTCACCTTCGATGGCTTCAACGAGCTTGACTCGTTCATCGCACTCGGCCTGCTGAACCGCCTGCGTCCGCAGGGCTTCAGCGCCGAGATCACTGGCCCCGGCACGCACCTCACGTCAATGAACGGCGTGACGGTCGCGGTGCAGCAGCCGCTGGAGTTCGCCAACGAAGCCGAGGTGGTGTTGTTCGGCAGTGGCATCTACACCCGCGCCGTCGCCGAAAACGCCGCGCTGATGGACAAGCTCATGCTGGACCCGGTGCGCCAGCTCATCGGCGCGCAATGTTCGGGCACCTTGCTGCTCGCGCGCTTGGGGCTGATCGGCAACATGCCTGCCTGCACCGACCTCACGACCAAACCGTGGGTGGTGGAAGCCGGCGTGCGCGTGGTGGACGAACCTTTCCACGCGCGTGGCCCGGTGGCCACCGCGGGGGGCTGCATGGCCTCGCAGTACCTGGCCACCTGGGTGATGCTCAAGCGGGCCGGCTTGCAGGTCACCGAGCAGGCTCTGCACTACGTGGCGCCGGTGGGCGAGAAGGCGGAGTACGTGAAGAAGCTGCTCGGCGTGGTCCAGCCTTTCATTGCCGAGTAGCAGCGGTTCCAGAGGCGGTGCGCCCGCGCACCCCTAGAACCACAGTGCCCAACCCCCTGAGTCACGCGGGGGCCTTTGGCTTTTGGCTGCCTAGACTGCAGTCACGCTTTTGTCTGCGCATGCAATCGCACGACAGGCAAAGCACAAGCCATCAGGAGAGGCCCCACATGAAATTCGTTAGCCATTGTTTGTTCGCCCTGCTCTGGGCCGCCACGCTCGCCACCGCGCAAGCGCAGGTGACCCGGCAGCCGCCCAGCTTCACGCCCTTGCCACCGGGCATCAACCCGCTGGACCCAAAGTTGACGCCGATCCAGCGCGACGAGCTGCGGCGCTTCGACATCGTGAACAAGCTCGATTTCCTGGATCAGGATGTCGCGAAGCGCGTCTGCCTGCCATCACCACCGACATCGGCCGCCGACATCGACGTGCACCGCTCCTTGTTCGTGCACGACCGCGCCACCCTGGAGGCGCGCGATTTTTCGCTGAAACGCACCATGGATCAGCTCGCGTCACAGGTGTCTGGGTTGGCACCGGGCACGACGGGCGCCTCGATCTTTCGTCAGTTCTGGGATGCCCAGAACCCGGCAGCGCTGGCGCTGACAACAGGGGCACGCTGCAGCGACAACGCGGGCAGCTTGAACGGCTTCCCCCACGCCTGCCGGCCTCGTGGTCCCGAGGAGGGCGGAGAAGCCGAAGGCTCGGACGCGGCCATCAACACGCGCATGAACGGCACCCTCGGCGCCCCGCAAAGCTGGCTCCCTCTCGCGATCGTGAACCGCATCGACCTGGCGCACGAAGGCTGGCGCAACTGCGGGGAGTTCCGGCTTGTTTATGGCCAGCAGATTCTTGCCGGCCTGGGTGGTGTCGGCAGCCGCAACCTGATCATTTTTGAAGGTGTCTTGCCCAACCCGACACCCGGTTGCCGAAGTGGGTGCCGGCCGGTGATGCAGATGTGGAAGTCCTTGTCGGCCATGGCGTCGCCCACCGATCGTGCCGCCAAGCTGGAGGAGTTCTTCTACACCGGCCTGCCGGGTTTCCGCCCGGTGGTGCATGTCGACCACTACAGCGCCAAGGGTGTGACCGGAACCTACGGCGCCTCCGGCAGCGGGCAGATCCGCACCAACCAGTTCCGCGCCATCTCGCCCGGCAGCCGCTGGATGCTGAAAGAGTTCAAGACCGTACTTGACTGCGGCAGCTCGCCGTGCAAATTCGAGTTGACGCCGATTCCGCCGAAGCTGACCCCCTGGGGTGAGCTGTGGAACGAAGACGTGGCGAACTCACCGGCGCATCCGCTCCAGCCACTGGCTCAGGCCTTCCAGAACAACACGGCGGCACAAACCAGCTTGCTCGGCAACCCCGCGCTGATGCGTTTCGGTTATGCGGTCTCGTTGCCACACAACGCGCCCCAGAGTTTTTCGCAGGCACCCGTCACGTCGGTGTCCGAAACCTCGCCGTCATCGCAAGGCCCTTTTGCGGTGTGGACCGACCAATACCTCACTCAACTCAACAGCGCCGTCGGATCAGTGAATGTGTTTCGAAGCAACCTCGTGGCGGGCGCTGCGGTGCATGGGCTGACGGCTGCCCAGTTGACCAACCGTGCCGTGGCACAGAGCTGTGCGGGGTGCCACCACCCTCGCAACTTCGGTTTGCTGGCTCCGAACAGCATCGGGCCGAGCACCACCCCCAGTGGCGCGATCGTGACCAGCTGGCCCGATTCGCTCAGCACAACCACCTCATTCGTGCACGTCGAAACTTTCCCGTCGCCGCTGCCGGAGTTGAGCAGTTCGGCTTTCCCCAGCAATCAAGGACACGCGCTATCACCCGCGCTGAACGACGTGTTCTTGCCCGATCGCAGAAACTTTCTCGTCAACCAGTTGAACGCGATCAACTGCCCATGCACGCATCGGTTCTCGCCGCTGTCGGCCTCCGCGCGCGAAGCAGCGATTCCGCGCCAAGAGGCCCTGCTCGACAGCTTTGTTCCTCAGGCCACGCAGTGGCAGAACCTGCTCTCCGAGCGCTTGGCCAAAAGCAGAAGCCTGCCCTTGGAAGAAGCGCTGAAGCTGGACACGCAGCGTGCGGCCATCAGCGCCCAGCAAGAGCGCGCGCTGTCCAAGCTGCGCATGGAGCTGAACTTGCCTTCCACCACCATCAGCCAACGCCCTCAGCCACTGACGCTGGAGGCAACGAGACAGGCGGCGGGCAGGCTCGAGCTGGAGCGTGAGTTGCGGCAGAAAGAAGTGCTGGGCATCTTGGCGCAAGAGCCTGAGCGGCGCACGACCACGGGCTCGTTCAGGTCTCACTGACTCACACACCGGGCCGCACGCCGGGCCGAAGGCACTCGCCTGAGGCCTGGCCCCTGGTTCGCAAAAGCGGCTTATTGCGCCGTTGGTGTCACCGACCAGCGGCGCTGCACTTCGCCCGCGCCATTCACGCTCTCCAGG
The DNA here is from genome assembly GCA_014379885.1 of Rhizobacter sp. Next base: position 1,018 of record JACMKW010000317.1, on the reverse strand, counting down.
TGCACGCCAAAGCCCCACAGCCGCGCCACGTGCTTGAGCACTTCGTTCGCGCCTTCGTGCAAGGGCCGGTCGTTGTGTTGCGCATGCCGCAGCGTGAGCGACCGGTCACCACGCAGGTTGACGCTCCACACCTGGATGTTGGGTTCGCGTGCACCGAGGTCATATTGGTGCGACAAGGCTTCACGCACACGGCGGTAGCCGCTGTCGTCGTGGATGGCGGCCACTTCCAGCTCTTCGTCTTTTTCGTCGTCGAGGATGGAGAAGAAGCGGAACTCACGCATCAGGTTGGGCGACAGGTACTGGCCCACGAAGCTTTCGTCCTTGAAGTTGCGCATCGCGTGGTCGATGGTTTCGAGCCAGTCCTTGCCCGCTATGTCGGGGAACCAGAGACGATCTTCGTCCGTCGGGCGTTCGCAAATGCGCTTGATGTCGGTGTACATCGCAAACCCCAGCGCGTACGGGTTGATGCCGCTGTAGCCACGGTCTCCCACACGCGGCTGGTACACCACGTTGGTGTGCGACTTGAGCCACTCGATCATCATGCCGTCGGTCAGGTAGCCGTCGTCGTACATCGTGTTGAGCAGCTTGTGGTGCCAGAACGTGGCCCAGCCTTCATTCATCACTTGCGTCTGGCGCTGCGGGTAGAAGTACTGCGCCACCTTGCGCACGATGCGCACAATCTCGCGCTGCCAGGGCTCCAAGAGCGGCGCATTCTTCTCGATGAAGTACAGCAGGTTCTCCTGCGGCTCTTCCGGGAAACGGCGGGCCTGGGCTTCTTCAGCGGCCTTGTCGGCCCTCTTGGGCAGCGTGCGCCACATCTCGTTGACTTGTTGTTGCGCGTAGGCCTCGCGGTCTTTGCGATCGGCCAACTCTTGCGCGAGCGATTTGCGGCTGGGCCGGCGGTAGCGATCCACGCCGTGGTTCATCAATGCGTGGCAGCTGTCGAGCAACTCTTCCACGGCGTCGAGGCCGTGGCGCTCTTCGCAATCGGTCACGTAGTTCTTGGCGTAGACCAGGT
>JACMKW010000316.1 GCA_014379885.1 Rhizobacter sp. | reverse complement strand
CTGCCTGAGCGTTTTCGCTCCGCATGAAAAAGCCGGCGCAAGCCGGCTTTTTTCATGGTGGTTTGAGTTTCACTTCAGCTCCACCTCAGCTTGGATTCAAGCGCGCCGACGAGGCGCCGCGTTGTGATCCACCAGCTCGCCAGGTTGCGTGACGATCGCCGTCAGACCTGCGAAGGGGCGGCCTTGCGCAATGCGCATCCACTTGCGTTGCTCCCACGTTTGCGGGCCTTCCAGCGGCCACTGCTCGATGCGTGACGCGAGTTCAGCGCGTGGCAAACGTGTGAATGACGGTGTGCCCGGCCGCAACAGCCACAGGCTGCGCCGCAAGCGAGCCGGCAACGAAGCCTTGTGCTCCGACACCCAGTACACACACTGCTTCTCGGCCCAGAAGCTCAGGCGCTCGAAATTCACGCGGCCGGCAAAGCCGGTGTCGGCCGGAAGCAAGATGTGCTCGTCGGGCAACTCGACCAGTGCAAACAGCAGGTCGCCGGGTTTGTCGCCCATGCCGCGGTGCACAAAGATTACGCGCTCGATCTGAGCGGCGACGAAACGATCCACTTCCACGTCGTTGCGAAACACGACGATGTCCGGGCCTTGCCAGGCGGTATGCCAAGGGGTGCTCATGTGACTTTCTCCACAGTTTCGGCCGAAGGTACACGGTTTTAGCGCAGGAGGCCGTTCAAACGCGACAACCTGCAAGCGGCAGGGGGCTTTTCACCCGCTGGACAAACACTTTGTGACAGTTCGGCGTGCAGCGGCTCAGTACAGCTCGCCGGAGCGCAGCACCGTCACGCCGGGTGGCGGGGCCGTGAGGGCCCTGAGCATGGCTTCGGCCACTTGGCCAGCGGCGATGGGCCGCACGCTCTTGGGCAGCCAGCCCATCAGGCGTGCGCCCCAGACTTCACCTGCGCGCACCGGCTGGCCCAAGGTGGCGCGGTCCCCCACCAGCAGCGAAGGCTGCACGATCACCACCGAGTCATAGCCCAGTGCGCCCACAGCGGCTTGCATCTCGCCTTTGACGCGGCTGTAGAAAACGGCTGAATTTGCATCGGCACCCAGGGCAGATACCACAGCCAAGCGCGTCGCCCCCGCTGCACGTGCGGCACGGGCGGTGTTGACCACCGCGTCGAAATCCACTTTCCGAAAAGCCGCCTTCGAACCCGCCACCTTGATGGTGGTGCCGAGGGCGATGAACACATCGTCAACCGGCGGCAGGCTGGGCAGGGCCTGAAAGTCCACCACATGCACCTTCAGCTTAGGCTGCGCCGCGAGCGCTTCACGCCGCTGCAGCGCATGCACCTGCGCATATTGGGGTGACGCCAGCAGCAAGGGCAGCAGCGCCTGTCCGATGAGGCCGGTGCTGCCAGCGAGCAAGGTGGTGCGGGCCACTGTACTCATCCCTCAACCTCACCCTTCAACGCTTGGGCGTGGTCAGACGCGGCATCGGCTTGCCGCCATCGCGGCGTGGCTCCGGCCGCGGGCCTTGAGGGCGCGCTGCGGGTTGCGCTTGGCGAGCGGGGGCCTGGCCGTCG
>JACMKW010000315.1 GCA_014379885.1 Rhizobacter sp. | reverse complement strand
GCGGCTCATGTGCACAAGGTCAGCTCGAAGCTGGTGTCGACCCCGGCGGGCTTGAGGCGTCCTTCGGCGTCCTGGCGCATCAGGCGCACGAGCACCATCAGGCGGTGGCCGCTGATCTCGGGAATCAGTTGGGCCGTGGGGTCGATGCGCAAGCGAAGCAGGTGAAATACGCGGCCCGCCGGCAGGCTTTGCTGGAACTGGCCGCCTTGTGTCACGACCTTGTGCGGCGTGCCCGAATCGCGCAGCAAGCCGAGCAGCACCTTCAAGGCCTCGGCCAGGGGCATCAACGTGCCGACCCAGGTATTGAGGTCAGCGCGGCGGCGTGCCGGCTCTTGCTGCTGCCAAGCGTAATAGGCCGGCAGGTCGAACTCGCAGGTGCCGCCGGGGATGCTGATGCGGCTGCGAATGCTCATCAGCCACTCATTGCCGGTGAGCGCGTGGCCTGCCTTGCCGGCCAAGTGGTTGAGCCCGTTGAAGGCGTGGTCGACCTTGGCGATCACCTGGTTGAGCACGTCGTCAGAAATCGACGGGTTGCCGCGGTAGCTGTTGAGCTGGCCGCGCTGGCGCTCCAGGTCTTTGAGCAGGTCGGACTTGAGATCGGCACGCGAGGCCACGTCCATGATCTCGAACAGCGTGGCCAGCGCGTAATGGTGGTCCACAGTTTCATCGCGGGGCATCAGGCGGCCAAGGCGATCGAACAGATGTTCGAGCCGCAGCATGGTGCGGATGCTCTCGTTGAAGGGGTACTCGTACAGGATCAAGGTGGGCTCGCTCTGCTCGACCGGCGCGATTGTTCCACACGCATCCAGCGCTCCCACAAGATGCCCACTTCCTGCGCGAGTTGATCCAGGCTCAAGCCTTCGTTGCAGATGACGGCATCGGCGGCGGTGCGCCGGGCTTCGCGGCTGGCCTGTTGGGCGATGACGGCTTGCACGGTCTCGCGCGCCCAGCCGGAGCGCTGCATCACGCGTTCAAGCTGGGTGGCTTCGCTGCAGTCGACCACCAGCACGCGGTCGACCCGGGTTCGCCAATGGCTTGATTCGACGAGCAGCGGGACATCAAACACCAGCGTGCGTCCGGCCGCGGCGAGGGCTTGCCGATTGACTTCGACGCCGATCATGGGGTGGAGGATGGCCTCCAGACGTTCCTTGGCCGACACGTCAGCGAAGACCAGCTCACGCATGCGGGCGCGGTCCAGGCCGCCGGCAGCGTCGATGTCGGTGTCACCGAACTCCGCACGAATTGCTTCGATGGCGGCGGCGCCGGGTAGCGACTGCGAACGGGCGATGGCATCGGTGTCTATAAGGGCCGCGCCGTGTTTCACGAGCAGGCTGGCGACTGTGCTTTTGCCGCTGCCGATGCCACCCGTGAGGCCGATGCGCAGCGGGCTCAGAACGCCGGCCACAGCGCTCGGGTGAGTGTGTGGCCAAAGAACATCGCGGCCACACCGCCACCTGCAAGGTAAGGGCCAAAGGGGATGGGTACGTCACGGCCGTGACCACGCAGAACGATCATCCCGATACCCACGACTGCACCCACCAGCGACGAAAGCAGAATGATTGACGGCAGCACTTGCCAGCCCATCAAGGCGCCGAGGCCCGCAAGCAGTTTGAAGTCGCCTTCGCCCATGCCTTCGATGCCCCGTACCAGCTTGTACAAGCGGCTTACCGACCACAACGAGAGGTAGCCGCCAACGACGCCCCAAGCCGAGGATTCGATCGTGACGCCCGTCCAGCCCATGCCGGCGCCAACCAGACCCAGCCCGACCAAGGGGAAGGTCAGAGCATCGGGTAGCAACTGGGTGTCGAGGTCGATGAAAGTCATGGCCACGAGCAGGGCCACGGCCCCACACCAGATCAACGTGCCCGGGACGGAGCCGAACTTGAGGGCGCAAGCAGCGAAGAGCGCGCCGGTCAGCAATTCGATGAGAGGGTAGCGCGCCGAAATGCGAGTTTTGCACGCGCTGCAGCGGCCTTTGAGGCGCAGCCAACCGATGACAGGAACATTCTCATGCCACGCCAGTTGGTGGCCACAAGAAGGGCAGCGCGAGCGGGGGCGCGAGAGGCTCAGCGCAGGCAGGGCGGCAAGCGCCGCATCAAGCGATTGACCCGCCTTGGCCAAAACCTCCGGGCGTACGCCCTTGTCGCCCAGCGTGCGTTGCTGGGCCGGGGCGTCACCGAGCAGCCGGGCAATGTCTGCCCACCACTCGCGTTCCATCATCACCGGCAATCTGTAGATCACCACGTTCAGGAAGCTGCCGATGCACAAGCCCAGCAGCGCCAGAGTCCACGGTGACAGCCAGATTTCCGCGGGAGGCAGGCTCATCTCGATGGATCAGACCACTGCGCCGAGCTTGAAGATCGGCAGGTACATCGACACAACGATGCCCCCGATCAAGACGCCGAGGATCACGATGATGAAGGGCTCCATCAGGGAAGACAGGCCCTTCACGGCTTCATCCACCTCGTCTTCATAGAACTCGGCCGCCTTGCCGAGCATCGCGTCCAGCGAACCCGATTCTTCGCCAATGGCACACATCTGCAACACCATGGTGGGGAACACACCGGTGGTTTGCATTGACGCGGTGAGGCTGGCGCCGGTGGAGACGTCTTTCTGAATCTGTTCGGTGGCGTCCTTGAACACCGCGTTGCCAGATGCGCCGCCCACGGAGTCGAGCGCTTCGACCAGGGGCACACCGGCCGCAAACATCGTTGAGAGTGTGCGAGTCCAACGGGCGATGGCCGACTTGTTCACCAAGCTTCCGAATACCGGCACCTTCAGCAGCAGCCGATCCATCGTGCGCTGCATTTTCTCGGAGCGTTTCCAGGATTCGAAGAAGAAATACAAACCACCGCCCAGGAAGCCGAAGATGGCCCACCAGTACTTGACGAAAATCTCGGACAGGGCGATCACGAACAGCGTGGGGCCGGGCAAATCGGCGCCGAACGACGTGAACACTTCCTTGAACACCGGAATGACGAACAGCATGATGACGGCCAGCACGATAAAGGCCACCACCATCACGGCGACCGGGTACATCAAGGCAGACTTGATCTTGTTGCGGATAGCCATCGTTTTTTCTTGGTAGATCGCCAGGCGATCCAACAAGGTGTCCAGAATGCCGCCCGCTTCGCCGGCCTCCACCAGGTTGCAGTACAGCGCATCGAAATACAGCGGGTGCTTGCGGAACGCGGAAGACAGGCTCGTACCGGTTTCAACGTCGTTGCGAATGTCGTTGAGGAGCTTGGTCATGCGCGCGTTGGTGCTGCCACGCGCCACGATGTCGAACGATTGAAGCAAGGGCACGCCGGCACGCATCATCGTGGACAGCTGGCGGGTGAAGATGGCGATGTCTTTCTGCTTGATCGCCGAGCCGCCGCTGGTACGGCGCTTCTTGACCTTGGTGATCATGATGCCCTGCCGGCGCAGGCTGGCACTGACCACGGCTTCACCACCGGCGCGGATTTCACCGCGGATCACCTTGCCGTTCTTGTCTTTGCCTTCCCATTCGAAGACAAACTCTTTGATGCCTTTTGTCGCCGATGCCGCTGCAGTTGCCATGGTGTCTCCGAGGAAACTTCTGTCCTCGTCCCGTTGCTAATTGTGTAATGCCTGGATTGACAGGATCGGGGCGCGCTATTCGTTGGTCACCGCAATGACTTCCTCAAGCGTGGTGAAACCGGCCCGCACCTTCACCAAGCCGGACTGTCGCAGATCACGCACGCCGTCTCGGCCCGCCTGGTCGGCAATGTCTATCGCCGTGCCTTCAGACAGGATGATGCGTTGAATCTCTTCGGTGATGGGCATCACTTGGTAAATGCCGACACGGCCTTTGTAGCCGTTGGTACACGCCGAACAGCCGACCGCCCGGTAGGGACGCCAGCTGCCGTCGAGGGCGGTTTCTGCGTAGCCTGCCTTCAGCATGGCTTCGCGCGGGTATTCGGCTTGTGTTTTGCAGACTTCGCACAGGCGGCGCGCCAGACGCTGTGCGGTGATCAGCAGCACGCTGGAGGCGATGTTGAAAGGCGCGACCCCCATGTTCAAAAGCCGCGTCAAGGTGGTGGGAGCATCGTTGGTGTGCAGGGTGGACATCACCATGTGGCCGGTCTGCGCGGCCTTGATGGCGATGTCAGCGGTTTCGAGGTCGCGAATTTCGCCGACCATGATCACATCGGGATCCTGGCGCAAGAAGGACTTGAGCGCGGCTGAAAACGTCAGGCCGGCCTTGTCGTTCACGTTTACCTGGTTGATGCCGGGCAAATTGATTTCAGCCGGGTCTTCCACGGTTGAAATGTTCACGCCCGGCTGATTCAGGATGTTGAGGCAGGTGTAAAGCGACACCGTCTTGCCGCTGCCGGTCGGGCCCGTCACCAGGATCATCCCGTAGGGCCGCACGATGCACTTGAGCAGGCGGTCTTTTTCAATCTTCTCGTAGCCCAGGGCCTCGATGCCCAGCTTGGCGCTCGACGGATCCAGGATCCGGATGACGATCTTTTCGCCGAATAGGGTGGGCAAGGTGCTGACGCGAAAGTCGATGGCCTTGTTGCCGAACTTGAGCTTCATTCGCCCATCTTGCGGAACTCGTTTTTCTGCGATGTCGAGGCGGGAAATCACCTTGATCCGCGACGCGAGCTT
>JACMKW010000314.1 GCA_014379885.1 Rhizobacter sp. | reverse complement strand
TCACGCCCGCGCTGTGGCCATGGGCCGTATCGACCACCAGGGCGTCGACACCGGCCTTGACCAGCAGATCCACGCGCTCTTCGGTGCCCTCGCCCACGCCCACCGCCGCGCCCACGCGCAGCTTGCCGTGTGCATCGCGCGCAGCGTTGGGGAAGTTGGTCTGCTTGGTGATGTCTTTCACCGTGAACAAGCCACGCAGCTCGAATGCGTCGTTGACAACGAGCACGCGCTCCAGCCTGTGCTTGTGCATCAGCGCCTTGGCCTCGGCCAGCGTGGCGCCTTCGCGCACGGTGATGAGCCGCTCGCGCGGCGTCATGATCTCGCGCACCGGGATGTCCATGCGCGTCTCGAAGCGCATGTCGCGGCCGGTGACGATGCCCACCACCTTGCCGTCTTCCACCACCGGGAAGCCCGAAATGCTGTGCTGGCGCGAGAGGTGGATCACATCGCGCACCGGCACGCCGGGAGAGATGGTGATCGGGTCTCGCAGCAGGCCCGACTCATAGCGCTTCACACGGGCCACTTCGGCGGCCTGCTGCTTGGGCGAGAGGTTCTTGTGAACGATGCCGATGCCACCCTCTTGCGCGATGGCGATGGCCAAACGCGCTTCTGTCACCGTGTCCATGGCGGCGGACACCAGTGGCAGGTTCAAGCGGATGTTGCGGGAGAACTGGGTGGAAAGCGTGGTGTCGCGTGGCAACACCTGAGAGAAAGCCGGCACCAACAACACATCGTCGAAGGTGAGCGCTTTGCCTAGAAGGCGCATGAGGAAGCTCCTGACGCAAAAGCGAATTATACGGATCGGCAAACCGCTGCCCGGCACGGCACGCTTCGGCCTGCAAAATCACGCACTTGGTTACGTGCGCGGCATTAGTTCACGAAATGCCTTGGGACGTGCCGGCAACTGCAGGCAAAACCAGACACGGCCCTGCGGCGATACGCTCCAAGCCTGCCTTACACGACTACACTTTCAGGATGAAATTCGCACGCCCTTTCTCATCTGCGCGGCTCGCCGCCCTGGCGCTCGGAGCCGTTCTGACCCTGAGCCTGAGCCACCCGGCATTTGCCCAGTGGAAATGGAAAGACAAGACAGGCCGCGTGCAGTACAGCGACCTGCCGCCACCGCCTTCTGTGAGTGAAGCCGAAATCCTCCAACGCCCCAGCGGAAGCTCGCGCAAGGCGCCGCCCGCTTTTGCACCCGACAGCGCCCAGGCTGCCGTGGCTGCGATGGCCGCTTCTGCCGCCGCATCGGCGGCCAGCGGCCCGGTCAAGGCGGCCGAACCCGAGCTCGAAGCCAAGCGCCGCAAGGCCGCTGAAGAAGAGACCGCTAAACGCAAAGCTGAAGAAGAAAAACTGACTGCCGCCAAGGCCGACAACTGCCAGCGCGGCAAGGCTCAGCTGCGTGCCCTGGAAGACGGCATGCGCATGGCACGTGTGAACGCCAAGGGCGAACGCGAAATCCTGGACGACAAGGGCCGGGCCGAAGAAACCAAGCGCGCCCGCGACGTCGTCAGCAGCGACTGCAAGTAAAGACCGTTCAGGGCTTGGCCTTGGCGCGGTGGCTCTTGTAGCGCAGGCGCCGGGCCTCTTTCGGATCGACCAGCAAGGGCCGATAAACCTCCACCCTGTCTTGGTCACGCAAGGTGTCGCTCAACGCGCGCAGCTTGCCCCACACACCCACCACCAAATTGTCGAGTGCCAGGTCGGGGTAGGCTTGCTGCAGAGCGTCTTGCACGCGGCTACCTGGGGGCAAACGCAGCATCACCTGCTGCACTGAGCCGACTGCCGGGCTGTAGGCGACTTCGATGCGCAACTCTTCAGCGCTCGCCATAGACCTGCTCCGCACGTTTGACAAAAGCGTCTACAAAGGTATTGGCCACCCGGTCGAACACCGGGCTCACCATCACTTCGAGTGGCCTGTTCGCAAAGGCATAGCGCATCTCGAATTCGATCTTGCACGCTGCAGCGTCGCCGGCCAGCGCCAAAGGCAAGAATCGCCATGAGCCGTCAAGCACGGAGAATGGCCCGTCCACCAGCGACACCAGCACGCTGCGGTCGGCGACATGGGTGTTGCGCGTGGTGAAGGCATGGCGCAAGCCACCGTAGACCAGGTGCAACTTGGCCGTCATGCCCGAGGCTTCGCTGCTCAACACTTCGGCCTTTTCGCACCACGGCAGAAACTTGGGGTACTCGGGCACGCCAATCACCAACGTGTACATCTCGGGAGCCGAATACGAGAGCAGAACTGACTTCTTGACGTGCTTCATACAATGGCTCGATTGTATTGACGGCCTTTTGCCTCATCTCTCCCTCATGTCGATTGCCGAAAACCGCCGCGCCCGCTTTGATTACCACCTCGAAGAAAAGTACGAGGCGGGCATGGTGTTGCAAGGCTGGGAGATCAAGGCCATCCGCGCCGGGCAGGTTCAGCTGACCGACGGCTATGTGGTCATCCGCAATGGCGAGCTGTATCTCATCGGCTGCCGCATCAACGCGCTGGGTAGCGCTTCCACCCACATCAGCCCCGAAGCCGACCGCACCAAGAAACTCTTGATGAACAAGGAAGAGATCAAGCGCCTCATCGGCAAGGTGGAGCAAAAAGGCTTCACGCTGGTGCCACTGGATCTGCACTACAAAGGCGGCATCGTGAAGGCCGAAATTGCGCTGGCCAAGGGCAAGGCCGAACACGACAAGCGGGACACCGAAAAGAAGCGCGATTGGGATCGGGAAAAAGGACGGCTGATGAGACATAAAGTCTCATCAGGTGCGAAGGACTGAGCCGACAGGCTCAACGAACTTTTCGGCGCAGCCAAAAAGGGCGACTGATGAGACACAAAGTCTCTTCGGGCCCCGCCAAGGACTGATCAGGGGCCCAGTGCGTGCAGCGCCTGCTGGCAGTCGCTGATCAAGTCCACCGGTGCCTCCAACCCCACGGAGAACCTCACCAGCGTGCCGCGATAAGCCGGCTCTTCGCGCATGCCGGCTAGGTGATAGGGCACGGCCAGGCTCACTGGCCCGGCCCACGAGTAGCCGATCTTGAACAGCTGCAATGCGTCGATGAAGGCATGCACCTGTGCGTCGCTGTAGCGCTCGTTGAATACCACTGAGAACAGGCCTGCCGCGCGAGTGCACAGCTTCTTCCAGCACTCATGGCCCGGCGACCCCGGCAACGCCGGGTGCAGCACCTGGATCACCTCTCGCCGCTGCGACCACCAGGCTGCCAACGTGCGGGCAGCAGCATCATGCGCGTCGTAGCGCAAGGGCAGCGATGGCAGCGACCGCAGCACCAGTTCGATGTCGTTGGCGCCCACGCCCCAGCCCATGCGCATGTGGCAGAACTTGAGCTTGAGGTGCAGCGCCTCGTCGCAGGTCGTCACCGAGCCCATCAGCACGTCACCGCCGCCTGAGGCGTATTTGGTCAGCGCCTGCACCGAGATGTCCACGCCCAGCGGCTCGCCGTCGGGCGTCAAGTCAAAGGGGTTGAAGGCCAGGCCGGCGCCCCAGGTGTTGTCGAGCGCGGTGGTGATGCCGTGCTCGCGCGCCACCTTCACCAAGGCCGGCAGGTTGGGGAATTCCATCGTCACCGAGCCGGCCGCCTCCAGCCACATCAGCTTGGTCTGCGGGGTGATCAGCGCGGCCAGACCCAGCGCATCCATCGGGTTGTAAAAGCGATGGGCGATGCCCCAGGCCGCCAGTTCGTTGCGCGCCAGCTCCTTGTTGGGCCCGTAGGCGTTCTCCGGGATCAGCACCTCGTCGCCCTGCTTGAGCATGGCGAGGTCAACCAGCGTGATGCTGGCCAAGCCGCTGGGCACCAGCAAGGTCTGCACACCACCTTCGAGCGTGGCAATGCGCTCCTCCAGCGTGAACGAGGTCGGGGTGCCGTGCAGGCCATAGGTGTAGCCAGCCTTGGAGCGCCAACTGCGCGCCTGCAGCGCCGCCACGTTGGGGAAGATGACGGTCGATGCCTTGTGCACCCCTGGCGCCACCGCACCAAAGCCGGCTGGCGGCACATAGGGGTGGTGGATCAGCTCGGTGCGCTTGTCTTGCGTCATGACCTTGGCTCAGATCGGCTGTGCGACGAGGTCGTGGCCTTGCGTGCCGACGATGCGTGCCTTGGTGAACTCGCCCACCTTCAATGTCTTGGATGCCTTCTCGGGCGGCAGCAATTTCACGCTGCCATCGATCTCGGGCGCATCGGCATAACTGCGCCCCACCCCGCCCTTGCGGCCCAGCGCGGGGGCCGAGTCGATCAGCACCTGCATGGTGGCGCCTATGCGGCTGCGCAGTTTGTGTGCTGACACCTCCTCAGCCACTGCCATGAAGCGCGCACGGCGCTCCTCGCGCACTTCAGCCGGCACGGGGTCGGGCAAGGCATTGGCCGTAGCGCCGTTCACCGGCGAATAAGCAAAGCAGCCAGCGCGATCGATCTGCGCTTCGTGCATGAAATTCAACAGATGATCGAACTCGGTTTCGGTCTCGCCCGGGAAGCCTGCAATGAAGGTGCTGCGCACCACCAGCTCAGGGCATATCTCGCGCCAGCGCTGCAGGCGATCGAGGTTCTTCTCACCGTTGGCCGGGCGCTTCATGCGCTTGAGCACGTCGGGGTGCGAGTGCTGGAATGGCACGTCGAGGTAGGGGAGGATCAGCCCTTGCGCCATCAGCGGCAGCACTTCGTCCACATGCGGATAGGGGTAGACGTAGTGCATGCGTACCCAGGCGCCGTGTTGCGCGGCGAGTTCACCCAGCTTCGCGCACAGGTCGAGCATGCGGGTCTTGACGGGCTTGCCGTCCCAGAAGCCGGTGCGGTACTTCACGTCGACGCCGTAGGCGCTGGTGTCCTGGCTGATCACCAGCAGCTCTTTCACGCCCGCTTCGAACAAACGCTGCGCTTCACCCAGCACGTCGCCAATGGGCCGCGAGACCAGGTCGCCGCGCATGCTGGGGATGATGCAAAAGCTGCAGCGGTGGTTGCAGCCTTCGCTGATCTTCAGATACGCGTAGTGCCGCGGCG
>JACMKW010000313.1 GCA_014379885.1 Rhizobacter sp. | reverse complement strand
TGTTGGTGAGGTTGCGAAAACCGTTTTCCCAGTACACCAGCCCGACCAGGCCTTTTTCGTCGAGCTTGGCCTTGACCTTGGTGCCCACCGGGCCGTCGAGCAGGGCGTCGGCTTCTTGCGCACTGTTAAAGAGGAAAGGCGTGTCCCACAGTGCCATCTCTTTCGTGATGCCCACCAGCGTGGCAGTCGAGCCGACCATCATCTCTTGCGCACCACCGATCAGCGCCTGCTGCATCTGCACGTCGGAGCCCAGGCTGGCAGCGCCGAAGGCGCGGATCTTCATCTTGCCGCCAGAGAGCTTGTCGACCTCGTCGGCGAACACTTTGGTGGCGCGGCCCTGGTTCGACTGTTCATTGAGGCCGTAGCCGAAGCGGATCAGGTGCGGCTTGATGTCTTGCGCGAAGGCCGGTGCAAGCGCGGCAGTGGCGAGGGCAGCGACGGTGGCCAGCAGGGTGCGGCGAAACAGTTTCATGAATGTCTCCTTGGGGTGTGAACGAAAGAGGGGCGAGAGCAGCAAGGGATCAACGCATCCACGCGACAGGCGCGGTGACGATCTGCGGGAAAACAATGAACAAGACCAGGATCACGAGATAGGTGATCAAGAAGGGGTTGACACCCTTGATCACCTGCTCGAGGCGCAACCGGCCGACACCGGCCACCACGTTGAGCACCGTGCCCACCGGCGGCGTGACCAGACCGATCGAGCCGTTGAGCACGAACATCAGGCCAAAGTACACCGGGTCGATGCCGGCCTTGGTGGCAATCGGCAGCATCACCGGCGCAAAGATCAGGATGGTGGGCGTGAGGTCGAGCGCGGTGCCGATCACTACCAGCGCGACCATCATCACGGCCATCAGCACGCGCGGGTTCTGCACCATCGGGCCCAGCCATTCGGTAAGTGTGGCCGGCAGGTCGGCCAGCGTGATCATGTAGCTCGCGACCTGCGCACCGGCGCAAAGGAACATCACCACTGAAGTCATCTTGGCCGAGCGCACCAACACGCCGTGCAGGTCGGCGAGTCGCATCTCGCGGTGAACGAAGAAAGAGATGAAGAGCGCATAAACGGCGGCCACCACGGCTGCTTCGGTGGGCGTGAAGAAGCCGGTTTTCATGCCTCCGATGATGATCACCGGCATCAGCAGGGCCCAGATGGCCCGCACCGTGGCGCGCAGGCGCTCCCGCATCGGGGCAGGCTCACCGGCCGGGAGATCCATGTGGCGCAACTGCAGCTTCCAGGCGATCACCAGGCCCAGCGCCATCACCAGCCCGGGCACGATGCCGGAAAGAAACAGCGACGAGATCGATGTGTTGGTGGTGACGCCGTAGATCACGAACGCCATCGACGGCGGAATGATAGGCCCGATCACGCCACCGGCAGCGATGAGGCCTGCCGAAGCTGCCACCGGGTAGCCGTGCTTGCGCATCATCGGCAGCAGGATGGTGGCCATGGCCGCCGCATCGGCGAGCGCCGAGCCCGACATGGCCGACAACATCACGGCCGCGCCAATCGTCACGAAGCCCAGGCCCCCGCGCACATGGCCGAGCCAGGCCTGCGCCATGCCGATGATGCGTTGGCTGATGCCGCCGGTGTTCATCAACTCACCGGCCAGGATGAAGAAGGGCACGGCAAGCAGCGGAAAGCTGTCGATGCCGGCGACCAGGTTTTGCGCGAAGAGCTGTGTGTCCCAGAAACCCAGCACCCAGGCCATCGAGGCACCGGTGAGCACCAGCGAGAACGCGAGGGGCACGCCCAGGCCCATCAGGCCAAGCATCGCGAGGATGAAGATGATGGCGACCAAGCCCTGATTCATCACTCCACCTCGATCTCGTGGCCGAAGTCGATCGGCTTGCCGCGAACGAAGTTGACCAAGGCCATCACGCCGATCGCCAACGAGCACAGAAACGCCGGCAGCGGCAGCAGCGCCGCCGAGTAGCCCATCACCACGCTTTTACTGCCCATGCCGACCACCACTTGCTGCCAGGCGCCCCAGCCCACGAGCACGCAGGCCAGCACCACCAGCGCATGGATCAAGCGCGTGACGGCCTTCAACGCCATCGGTTTCGACTGCAAGGGCTGCAGCAAACTGGTGAACGCCATGTGCTCGCCCAACGGGTAAGCCACCGTCGCCCCGACGAACACCATCCAGACGAACAGCAGGCGCGACAACTCCTCGCTCGCTGCGATGCCACTGCCGAAGCCATAGCGCAGCACCACGTTGATGAACACGGCAAGGGCCATCACCGCCAGCATCGCGGCCATCACGGTTTCGGCAAGCCGCTGCGGGCGGCTGCGCTCGGGTGCGGCGTGCACGGGTGTTGTCATGGGCGACTCCTTGGGGCCAACCAGTCGGCAATCTCTTGCGTCAGTTCATCCCGGCCGCGCAGGGCGTCAACACACAGCACACCTGCTTCGCCACGGGGCGGCTCCAGCGTGGCGAACTGGCTGTCGACCAAGCTGGGCGGAAACAGATGCTCGGCAGCGCGTGCGGCCACGCGCTCCAGGGCGTGAGGCTTGTCGATTTCGAGAAACACGAAGCGCAGATCGGCACAGCGGCTGCGCAACAGATCTCGATAGCTGCGCTTGAGCGCCGAGCAGGTCAGCGCGATGGGGGTGCCGCGCCGCCGGTGGTGCGCCAGCAAATCGCCGAGTTGGGCGAGCCAGGTAGCACGGTCCAGATCGTCGAGCGCAATGCCTTGCCGCATCTTGGTCTTGCTGGTCTCGGAATGAAAATCGTCGCCTTCTACCAGCGGCCAGCCGAGGCGAGTTGCGACTGCACTTGCCGCACTCGACTTGCCGCAACCGGCCACACCCATGAACACCGCAGAGCTTGTCATTTCAATCTTGGATAGCGCTATCTCAAACCAGCGAAAAATTGACGCTTTCACTGGCCATTGATGCAAGGAACGAGTGATTGATACCAGGTAAACACATGCGCATCAGCTTGCAAAAGCTGGTGAGATAGCGCTATCCTAGGTGGCAATTTGCCACTCACCCATGCGGGGTAACCCGTAACCCTTGATCTCATGACTTCAACTCGACGCCCTCGTGCCACCGGCCGCGTGACCTTGGGCGACGTGGCTGCCGCTGCCGGCGTGAGCCCCATCACCGTCTCGCGCGCTCTTCGCGGCGAACGCAGCGTGGCAGCCGAACTGGTGGAACGAGTGCGTGCCGCCGCGCAACAGCTGGGCTACGTGCCCGACCCGGCCGCCCGGGCGCTGGCCTCCAGCCGCAGCTCGCACGTGGCGGTGTTGATCCCGCTGCTCACCAACACGCTGTTTGTTGACCTGCTCGAAGCCGTGCACCGCACCCTGCTGCCGGCCGGCTACCAGACGCTCATCGGCGTCACCCACTACGACCCGCTCGAAGAAGAGCAACTGCTCAACAGCTACATGGCCCACCGCCCGGCCGGCCTCATCGTCACCGGCTTCGACCGCACGGAAGCGAGCCGCCAGCTGATCGCCGCCAGCAAGGTGCCTTGTGTGCACGTGATGGAGACAACCACCGCGCCGGGCGTGCACAGCGTGGGTTTCTCGCAGGCCGATGCGGGCCATGCCATCACCGCGCACCTGCTCGCGCGTGGCCGCAAGCACATCGCTTTTGTCGCCGCACAGCTAGACCCGCGTGTCATGCAACGCGCCGAGGGCTATCGGCGCTGCCTGCGTGAGGCAGGTTGCTACGACCCGAACCTTGAACTGCTCAACCCCGAACGCTCATCGCTCGCGCTGGGCAGCCAGTTGTTCGAGCAGGTGCTGCGCGCGCACCCTGAAGTCGATGCCATCTTCTTCTGCAACGACGACCTGGCCCAGGGTGGGCTGCTGGCCGCGTTGCGACTGGGCGTGAAGGTACCCGGCACTGTGGCCGTGGCCGGCTTCAACGACCTCAACGGCAGCGACCAGATGCTGCCGCCGCTGACCACGGTGCACACGCCGCGCACC
The DNA here is from genome assembly GCA_014379885.1 of Rhizobacter sp. The sequence continues at coordinate 508 of JACMKW010000313.1, read as the reverse complement.
GAGATCGGCGAGCAAGCCGCACAGATGCTGCTGCAGCTGATGCGGCGCGAGCCGCTGGCGCAGACGAGCATGGATGTGGGGTACCGGCTGGTCGTGCGCGGCAGCAGTTGAAGCCCCCGTTCGGGCTGAGCCCGTCGAAGCCGGCGATGTGCGCCGCGCATCCCTTCGACAAGCTCAGGGCGAACAGAACACGCCAGCCGGAAGGAGGGCTACTTGGCGATCAGATCGCCAGGCATCACCACCGAGGGGATTTCATCCAGCGTCGGCTTGGCCTTCTTCTCCCGCACCAGATACGAGTACAACACCGGCACCACCACCAGCGTCAGGAGCGTCGAGGTGATCACCCCGCCAATGATCGCCCGGCCCATCGGTGCCTGGATCTCGCCGCCATCGTTCAGAGCCAGCGCCAGCGGCAGCATGCCGAACACCATCGCGCCCGTGGTCATCAGGATCGGCCGCAGGCGCAGGACGCAGGCCTCGACCACCGCGTCGTTCAGGCTGCGGCCCG
>JACMKW010000035.1 GCA_014379885.1 Rhizobacter sp. | reverse complement strand
CGGTATTCGTGCGCTGGCTTGCATGCCGCTGCCCACCGAAAAACGCAGCGAGGGCCAGCGCGATGTGGCGGTGCAGATCCAGGGCGTATGGGTGAGGCCGGGCGACTGGCTCTACGCCGACGAAGACGGCATCGTCGTGGCCGACCGAGCGCTGACTTGAGCCAGCCGCAGCGCAGGGCCGCCGCAAGCAAGGCCAGCCCCCAGGGGTGCAGCGACCCGCGCAGCGGCGCAGCGTGGGGGCTCTTGCCCTAAGCCGTCAGCCCTTTGTAGAGCATGTACGTGGCCAGCAGGTAGAGCAGACCGGCGAACACGCGCTTGAGCGACTTCACGGGCAGCGCGTGCGCGGCCTTCACGCCCAGCGGCGCCATGAGCACGCTCACGCAGGCGATCACCACCAGCGCGGGCAGGTAGATGTAGCCCACCGACCCAGCCGGGAGGTCCTGCACGTTCTGGCCGGCGATCACGTAACCCACCGCATTGGCCAGCGCAATCGGAAAGCCGAGCGCTGCGCTGGTGGCCACGGCGCTGTGGATGGTCACGTTGCACCACGTCATGAATGGCACGCTCACAAAGCCACCGCCCGCGCCCACCAGCCCGGAGAGGAAACCAATGACACCACCCGCGCCCAGCAACCCGGGTGTACCGGGGATGGTGCGTGTGGGTTGGGGCTTCTTGTCCAGCAGCATCTGCGTGGCCGAGAAGCTCACGAAGCCAGCGAAGAAAAAGGCGAGCCAGCTGCCCTTGAGCAGAGCGAAAACGCCCAGGCTGGCAATCATCGAACCCAGCACGATGCCGGGCGCCAGGCCCTTGACGATGTCCCAACGCACGGCTCCGTGCTTGTGGTGCGCGCAAACGCTGGAGATGGAGGTGAAGATGATGGTGGCCATCGACGTGGCGATGGCCATCTTGACGGCGAGATCGGCCTCCACACCCTGCGCCGAGAGAATGAAAGTGATGAAAGGCACCATGAGCATGCCTCCACCGATTCCCAACAAGCCGGCCAGAAAACCGGTACCGAGGCCGAGCACGGCCAACTCAAAAACCAGCAGGGGACTGAAAGGCATGAAAGGTGTCTGCAAGTGCAGCCGGACCGGCATCCTGAACCTGGGTTCAGGTGGGCAAGGGCAGCGTGGCTTCGGGATCGTCTGACGCGAGACGCTCACGCCAGCCACGCAATGTACCAAGCCCGGGCTCTAAGAGCATTGGATCAAGGAAATATAAAGCCCGACATGCACTGCAGACAGGTGAAAGTGTAGGGGCTGCGCGAGACCTGTGCGGGGCCTACGACAAAGAAAAGAAGTCGCAGTGACGGACGGTGTCAGAGCAACCGACCGTCCTTGTCGAGCGTCTGGTCCAGACGGCGCATCAGTTCGTCCACACGGGCCTGCGTGTGCGGGTCCAGCGGGTCATGATCAAAGGCACCGCCGGCCTCTGAAAACGCGCTGTTGTCGGCCTGACCAAAAGACGAGGCCTGGAAACTCTCGGCCTCCAGACGCTCGGCTTCTTTTTGCGAGAGTTCGAAGGCGAGGTTGAGCGAGGCCAGCACGGCGATGCGGTCGCGCGCCTTCACCTTGCCCGCATCGCGGATGCGGCACATGGCCGTGTCCACGCGCTCGACCGCATCCAGCAACGACGACTCGCCACCGGGCGGGCACGAGAGCAGGTAGCTCTGGCCCATGATCTGCACTTCGATCTGTTTGCTGCCAGGCTTGTTCACGAATGGTCCTTGTGGGTATCAGACGCAGACGGCGCGCGTGCAGCATCGACCGGGCTGGGGGCAAGGCGTTCGAGCAGCGCGTCGATGCGTGCGCGGGCCGCCATCAAGCGGGACTTGAGCGAGTCACGCTCTGCCTGCAACGCGTGCACCTGCTCGACCAGCAAGGCGTTGGTGCGTTGCAGTTCCTCGTGGCGCAACAGCAGGCGTTCGACACGCTCGGTGATCTGGTCAAGGTGCTTGGGATCGGCCATGGTGGAGACTCGAAGTTTTGGCATTGTAGGGTTGCCCCAGCCCGGTGCCGCTTAGAATGCCGCCTGTTGGTGCTCGCGGTGTGGTTCACATGCCGCAGTTCAACGGGAAGCAGGAGGGAGAGTCCACAAGGACGAACCTAACCTGCGCTGCCCCCGCAACGGTAAGCAGACGAGAGGCCTGGTGCACACCCGGTCACTCAGCTTTCATCAAGCAGCCACTGGACAACCGCCGTGTTGTCTGGGAAGGCGATGAAGGTGGTTCTGTCAGCCCGGATACCGGCCAACAAGGTGGTGGTGCGT
>JACMKW010000034.1 GCA_014379885.1 Rhizobacter sp. | reverse complement strand
GCCATCGGCAGCGCGCCGGCGCGGGCCCGGGCATGGCGGCGCTGAGCCGCACTGTTTTCAAGGCCGCGATCGTCGACCTCGACGGCACGCTGGTCGACACCGTCGGCGACTTCGACGCCGCGCTCGGCCTTGCGTTCGGCGATCTCGGCCTGCGCCCGATGCGCCGCAGCTTCATCGAACAAACGGTCGGCAAGGGCTCGGAGCATTTGATCCGCAGCACGCTGGCCCATGTGGGTGGTGAGGCGCAGCGCTACGACACCGCCTGGGCGCGTTACCAGCACCACTACCTGCGAATGAATGGTGACCACGCCAGCGTGTACCCCGGTGTCGTCGAAGGCTTGCGGGCATTGCGGCGACGGGGCCTGAAGCTGGCGTGCCTCACCAACAAACCGACAGCTTTCGCCATGCCTTTGCTGCACAAGAAGGGCCTGAGCCTGTTTTTCGACCAGGTGTTCGGCGGCGATGCCTTCGAGCGCAAGAAGCCCGACCCGCTGCCGCTGCTCAAGACCTGCGAGGCCCTGGGCACGCTGCCTTCATGCACGCTGGTGGTTGGCGACTCGAGCAACGACGCACGCGCGGCGCGCGCGGCCGGTTGTCCCGTGGTGTTGGTCAGCTATGGCTACAACCACGGGGAGCCCGTTGCAGACGTCGATTGCGATGGGGTGATCGACAGGCTCGACGCCCTGGTGTGATCAGTTGTTGTGTTCGCGGGTGCTCGGCGGCTTGCCCAGCAGGGCGTCCTTCAGCATCGAATCGGCCGGCGATTGGCCGAGCCAGATCTTCATCAGCGCTGAGAAGAACTCGGGTTCCGGGATCGGGTCCGTGGTGGCTTTCCCGTTGATCAAGATCGAGGTGCCCACACCGGGGACCCAGTCGAGCGAGAAGGTTTCGCCGGCGCTGAGCTTTTTCTTGGTGAAGAAGATGTCGCTCATCTTCAGCGTGCCGGGAATGGATTTGGAGAACTCGTCACGCGGCGCGTTGTCTTGCATGCCGCGGGTGAATAGCTTGCCAAGTTCGGAGCCGTTGATGTCGCGCAGCATCACGATGTGGATGCGCTTGGGCCCCGGTGTGGCAAGCACGGCTTCGGTTGTTGACGCCTTTCGGGTCATGTAGAGGCCGGCCGCGTAAACCTTGAAGACGGCCTTGTAACGAACGCCCGCTCCGTTGAGCACCAGCGGCGTATTGGCCATCTGCAAGCTGTTTTCGTATTTCACGCCCGCCACTTCGGTGGTCTGGGCATGGGCGAAGGTCAGGGCACCCATCAGCAGGGTGGCAACCGTGAGGTATTTCAGGCGAGGAATCACAAAACTCTCCACGAGCATGAGGATGTTTCGCACGACTGTGCGCAGTGAGTGATTGTCGCCAGTTGCTTTCGCCGTGTCTGTGATGATTTCCCGAGGGCACCCGTTTGAGTGGTGCGTAAACCGGTACTGCTACACTTTTTGCATGTTCTTCGCGCGCAAACAAACCAAAGGGTCGAACGACCGGGGAGCATGGCCCTGGCGTTGCCAGCCTGCTCAGGTTTAGTTTGCCGATGGCCGCTTAAGTTCTTTGAACCCTGCGCGCCCCGGCTCCACCGGCTGCCCTTGAGGCACCGACCGTCTGAATCAAATCACCACGCGGGCCGCGCATGTGCCGCCCGCCGGGCCGTGGAGGGCCCTGCAACGTGATCACCGAACTTGAATTCAAGAGCCTTGCCGCTGAAGGCTACAACCGCATTCCGCTGATGGCCGAGGCCTTTGCGGATCTCGAAACCCCGCTCTCGCTGTACCTCAAGCTGGCCTACGGCTCGGGCAGCGGCAAGCACAGCTTCCTGCTCGAATCGGTGGTGGGCGGTGAGCGCTTCGGGCGCTACTCGTTCATTGGCCTGCCGGCGCGCACG
>JACMKW010000312.1 GCA_014379885.1 Rhizobacter sp. | reverse complement strand
CCGAAGCGCACGCTCTTGGCGATGTCGCCATGGTCGCGAATGCCGCCGTCGGCAATGATCGGTTTGGTGGCCACACGCGCACACCACTTCAGCGCGCTGAGTTGCCAGCCGCCAGTGCCAAAACCCGTCTTGAGCTTGGTGATGCACACCTTGCCCGGGCCCACGCCCACCTTGGTGGCGTCGGCGCCCCAGTTTTCGAGATCGATCACCGCCTCGGGCGTGGCCACGTTGCCGGCGATCACGAAGGTGTTGGGCAGCTTCTGCTTGATGTGCTCGATGGTCTTGCGCACGCTCTCGGCGTGGCCGTGTGCGATGTCGATGGTGATGTAGTCGGCACCCACGCCTTCGGCCGCCAAGCGGTCGATCACCTTGTAGTCATCGGGCTTCACGCCCGAGCTGATCGACACGTACAGGCCCTTGTCGCGCATGCGCTTGGCATAGGCCACGTTGTCGAGGTCGAAGCGGTGCATCACGTAGAAGTAGCCGTTGGCCGCGAGCCATTCGCTGATGGGCTCGTCGATCACCGTCTTCATGTTGGCTGGCACCACCGGCAGCTTGAAGTTGCGCGCGCCGAAGGGTGTCGAGGCGTCGCATTCGGAGCGACTTTCCACGCGGCATTTGCGTGGCAGCAGCAAGACGTTGTCGTAGTCGAAGATTTCCATGGTCAAACGCTCCTAGATCACTGAAAAGAAGCGGCGCGTTGATGCAGTGCGCGGCCCAATGGCTGCGAGCGCTTGACATGGCGGCTCGGTGGAGAATTCTACGCAGCCGACTGCTTGGCGGCAGAGGTGCGCTCCAGCGACCGCCCCGGCAGTGCGGTGATCACCAGCGCCGCTGCGAAGCACAGCACGGCCACCAGCGTGCGCTGGGCGTTGGCCACGTTCCAGGTGTCGCGCAGGGCGGCCCAGTCGGCGGGTGGGGCGAGCGGGTTCCACAGCGCCATCTGGTCGTTGATCGGGATGTTGATGTTGCGTGTGAACCAGAACACGCCTGCAAAGTACACGACAGCCAGCAGGCCCCACGTGCCGGCCAGCACCCAACGGCGGTTGGCGGCGGCAAACAGCGCGGGCACCAGGGCAAAGAAGGTCGAGCCGAAGTAGGTCGCGCCGAAGGGGATGCTACGCACCACCTTGTTGATCCACTGCTGGGTGCTGATGTAGCTGTCGGCGTCGAGGTGGGTCATGGCGGGCGCCACGTCGACCCAGAAGGCAAAGAAGAAGCCAGCCATCAGGCCGAGCAACAAGGTGGCAAGGACGGTGCTGGCGCGGTAGGCGGTCTGGTCGAACAGCATGTGAAAGGCTCCCTGGGGTTGAATGAACCGTACTCGTTGGTACGGATTGGGTGAATCGTACTGAGTGGTACGGTCTTCGGCTAGAGTCCGCTCACCCGGTTTGCAAAGCTTTACCTTCCATGCGCCAAAGCCCCGAACGCCGCCAGCAGGTGCTGGACGCTGCCAATCAGTTGATCGTCGAGAACGGCCTGGCCGGGTTTTCGATGCTCGCCTTGGCGCAAGCGATGGGCATGTCGAAGGAAACGCTGTACGCCTGGTTCGGCAACAAGTCGGCGCTCCTGACCGAGCTGATCCAGGGCAATGCGGGCGAGATGGGGCGGGTGCTGCAGCATGGGCTGGCGCGCCCGGTCGATGCGCCTGGGTTGCAGCTAACGCTGGAGCGTTTTTGTGTGGCCCTGCTCACGCTGCTGGGCTCCGACCGCTCAGTGGCGATCAACCGAGGGGCCGTGCACCTGTCCGAAAAGGGCGAGATGGGCGAATCTCTGCGCACGAATGGGCGCGACGCGATGCTCGCCTTGCTGGCGCAGTACCTGGCCCACGCTCGCGCCGCAGGCCTGCTCACGCAAGCGGGCACCACCGAGGCCGAGGTGCTGATTGCCCTCGCTCTACGCGACTGGCAGATCGAACGCCTGCTTGGCCGCATGCCGGCACCCACGGCGCGCCGCATCAACGCCCGCGCCAGGGAGGCGGTGGCCCTTTTTCTGCGGCTCTACGCGGCTTAGTGCAAGGCTTCGGGCCGTACCGGCAGGCGTTGTGGCCGAATGCCGGTGGCCGCCACCAGCGCGTTGTAGATCGCGCCTGCACCCGCCACGATGGCGGTTTCGCCCGCGCCGGAGGGGGTGTCGGTGCTGGGCACCAGGTCGATGTGGAGCTGAGGCATGTCGCTGATGCGGGGCAGGGGGTACTGCGCGAAGCTGGTTTGTTCGGGCGTAGCCTGCGGAGCCGTCAACTCGTCGCTCAGCACCAGCCCCAGGCACCACACCAGGTTGCCTTCGACTTGTGCGTGCACGCTGCGGGCGTCGACCATGGCGCCGCAATCGTGGCTGCACCACAGACGGGTGACGCGGATGCGATCGGCGGTGACGCTCACCTCGGCCACGGCGGCGGCCACGCTCTGCTCCTTGTAGACACCGCAGGCCACACCGCGACCGATGCGCTCGCCGGCCGCTGGCATACGGGCAGGTGCTGCGTCTGCCAGCGCGACGGCCCGCTTCAACACGTCCGCCAAACGGGGCGAGCCTGCGAGGTGTTTCAGCCGAAAGGCGACCGGGTCTTGCCCACTCGCGCGGGCGGCTGCGTCCATCGCGGCTTCGATGGCCAGCACATTGGGCCCCGCACCAAGCCCGCGCCAGGGGCCGGTGGCCAGCGGCAGCCGGGTCAGCTGCAAGGAGCGCCGCTGGCGCGCAAAGGCATACGGTGGCTGCTGACCGCGCGCGGTGCCGGGGTCACCGACGAAGTTGGTGAAGGTCTGCATCCATGGCGGCATGGCCGCCGAAGTGAAGATGATGTGCGAGCTGGACAGGGCATGCCACCAGTCGCTGATTCGGCCATCGGCACCCACGCGCAGCTTGATGCGGTGTGACGACGGCGGGCGATGGAAGCCGCCGAGGAACTCGTCTTCGCGTGACCATTGCAGCTTCACCGGGGCTTGGATCGCCTGCGCGATGAAGGCGGCTTCGCGCTCCACGTTGGCGATGGTGCGCCCGCCGAACGCGCCTCCGATGCGGTGGTGGTGCACCACGATCTTGTCGAGTGCCAGGCCGTGATCACGCGCCATCACGTCGCGGATGAAAAACGGGTCTTGCGTGGCGCACCAGAGTTCGAGCCCCTTGGCGGTGAATCGCGCCACGGCGCAGCGTGGCTCCATGGCGGCGTGTGCGGCCATCGGCACGTCGAGCCGCAGGTCGACTGTCCACGCGCCGT
>JACMKW010000033.1 GCA_014379885.1 Rhizobacter sp. | reverse complement strand
TGCAGCAGCTTGAAGGCGATGGCGCCGAAGATGCCGCCGTAGAGGTAGCCGGTGCCGCCGATCATCACCATCAGCATCAGGTCGGCGCTGCGGTGAAAGTCGAGCCCGTCGAGCGAAGCGAAGCCCGAGGTCTGCGCCATCAGTGCGCCCGCCATGCCGGCGAAAGCTGCGGCCAGTGTGTAGACCGCCGCCAGCCGCAGATTGACCGAGAGGCCGATGCTGGTGGCGCGCAGGCGGTTGTCGCGCAGGGCCTTGAGCGAATAACCGAAAGGAGAATGCACCACGCGCCGCGCAATCAGCATCACCACGATGAGCACGATCAGGCTGTAGGCGTAGGCGGTGCGGCCGGAAAGGTCAAACTGGAAGCGCCCGAGCAGCGGGCCCATCACCACGCCTTGCAGGCCATCGGCGCCGCCGGTCAACCAGTCGAGCTTGTTGGCCAACTCGTACAGCACGGCGGCCACACCGAGCGTGACCATCAGGCGCGTGAGGTCGGAGCCGCGCAGCACCAGCACGCTGCACAGCAACCCCAACACGGCCGAAGCCGTCATCGCCACCACCAGGCCCACCAGCGGGTCGGGCATCACGAGTTTGGCGAACAGCCCGGCCGTGTAGGCACCAAAACCAAAAAAGGCCGCGTGGCCGAGCGACACGATGCCGGCAAAACCGAGGATGAGGTCGAGCGACACCGCAAACAGCGCCAGGATCGCGATCTCGTTGAGCAGCAGCGCGTGCTTGCCGGGGAAAAAGATGGAGCCGATGGCGACCACACCGAGCGCGATCTCCCACCAGCGCCAGCGCACGCCCGCGCGCAAGGATGTCTGAACCGTGCTCATTTCGGCGCTCATTTCGAGCCCCTCTGGCCGAAGAGGCCTTGCGGCCGCAGCGTGAGGATCACGATCATCAGCGTGTAGACGATGAACGAGCCGAGCTTGGGTGCGTAGTACTTGCCGAACACATCGGCAATGCCCAGCAGCAGCGCCGCGAGCAGCGGGCCGGTGATGGTGGTGGTGCCACCCACCGACACCACGATCAAAAAGTACACCATGAACTTGAGCGGGAAGGTCGGGTCCAGGCCCAGCACTTCGGCGCCGAGTGCACCTCCCAGACCCGCGAGGCCGGAGCCCACGGCGAAGGTGAACAGGAACACCTGGTTGACGTTGATGCCCAGGCCTTGCGCCACACGCGGGTCATCGACCGCAGCACGCAGGCGGCTGCCGAAGCGCGTGCGCGCCAGCACCAGTTGCAAAGCCACCGTGAGCAGGCCGCAGATCACGATGATGAAGAGGCGGTACTTGCCGATGCCCACCGCGGCCAGATCGAAGCGGCCGCGCAGCCATTCGGGCACCGAGATCATTTGCTGCTGCGAGCCGAGCAGGTAGTCGACCCCCGTCACCGCCATGAACACCAGGCCGATGGAGAACAGCACCTGGTCCAGGTGCGGGCGCTTGTACATGGGCCGGTACAGCGTGCGTTCGAGCAACGCACCGAGCAGCGCCGTGAGCACGAAGGCAATGGGCAGCGTGGCGAGGAAGGGCACGCCCAGCTTGTTCATCAACAGCACGGTGGTGTAGCCGCCCGCCATGGCAAACGCGCCATGGGCGAGGTTGATGAAGTTCATCAAGCCCATGGTGACGGCCAGGCCGACAGACAGCACGAACAGCAGCATGCCGTAGGCGATGCCGTCGAAGAGGAGGGTCAGCATGCGGGTGCTTGAATGCTCGTTCCAGGGCCTACCACCCACCCGTTCAGCCTGAGGTATCGAAGGCCCGTGCACAGCAAGCACGGCGGAGGCTTCGATACCTCAGCCCGAACGGTGGGTGGCACGCGAACGGGTGGGGTGGGGTGGTGCAGCGTCGGGTGGGTAGCGCCGCGTCGTGCCGAAAGATTATTT
>JACMKW010000311.1 GCA_014379885.1 Rhizobacter sp. | reverse complement strand
GGAATTGAGGCTGCGGTTGCGCTTGGCAATCACAACACCTTCGTAAGCCTGGACGCGCTTGCGCGTGCCTTCGACCACGTTGACGCTGACGATCACCGTGTCGCCAGGGGCGAACGCAGGAATGGTCTTGTTGAGGCGAGCAATTTCTTCTTGCTCAAGGGTTTGGATCAGGTTCACAGGCTTTCTCCTTGTGATCGTGCCAGCGCGGATGTTGATGGTGTTGGGCCGTGTACCAAGACATGGCCGCTCCGGGGCAGAGGATCGAAAAGCTTTTGATTATAGCCCGAGTGAGAGCAAGTACTTCTCGTCGGACCGGCTGAGGCCACCCCGGGCACGCAAAGACTCGATCAAGTCGGGGCGACGGCGGGCGGTGAGCGCCAGCGATTGCTCGCGCCGCCAGCGGGCGATGTCGGCATGGTGGCCCGACATCAGGACCGGCGGCACTGCCGAGGCGCCATCGGGCGTGTCCAGCACTTCGGGCCGGCTGAAATGCGGGCAGTCGAGCAACCCGTCGGAAAAGCTGTCTTGCTGGTGCGATTGGGCATCACCCAGCACGCCGTCTTGCAGGCGCGCCACACCGTCCAGCAGCGCCAGCGCCGGCAACTCGCCGCCGGAAAGCACGAAATCGCCCAGACTCAGTTCCACATCCACATGGCGGTCGATGAAGCGCTGGTCGACGCCTTCATAGCGGCCGCACAGCAAAACCGCGCCGGGGCCTTGGGCGAATTCGGTCATCAGCGCCTGGTCGATGCGCCGACCGGTGGGCGTGAAATGGATCACGGGCGCAGCGTCGTTGCGGCCTGCGCGGATGGCCTGCAACGCTCGCTCCAACGGCTCGACCAGCATCACCATGCCCGGGCCACCGCCATAAGGACGGTCATCCACACGCCTGTAGTTGTTGTCGGCGAAATCGCGCAGCGGCCACAGCTTCACGTCCACTTGGCCCGACTCGAAAGCCCGGCGGGTGATGCCCTGCGTCAGGTGCGGCGCAAACAGCTCGGGAAACAACGTGATGACGTCAAAGCGCATGGCCAGCGCCGGATCAGTAGTCCAGGCCCCAATCGACGGTGATGCGCTTCTCGGCCAGGTTCACGTCGTCGACATAGGCTGAGACGAAAGGCACAAGCCGTTCTTCGGCTTTGGGCGGCTCGTTGGACTGGATGCGCAACACGCTGTGCGGGCCGGTATCGAGCAAGCCGATCACCGTGCCCAGGGCGTCGCCCTGCCGGTTGATCACCGACAGTCCGATCAGATCGACCCAGTAATACTCGTCGGCTTCGGCCGTGGGGAAGCTCGAGCGGCCCACAAACAACCGAGCCCCGCGCAAGGCCTCGGCGGCCGTGCGGTCGCTGACTTCTTGCACTTGGGCCACGACACCGTCGCCATGTTCCTTGGCCTCGGTGACCTTGAGCAGGCGAGGGAACGACGCAGCCGGCTTGGTGCCGAACTGCCGAATGTCTGCTTCTTCCGGCGGCTTGACGAACCAGCGCCTGGAAGAAAACAAGGCCTGGGGATCGGATGCAAAAGACTGGACCTTGATCCAGCCTTTCACGCCCCAGGCGTCCACCACGCGGCCGACTTCGATTGCATCCTCGGGGAAGGCCGGCGCTGGTGTGTTGTCCAGCGACTCGGCAACCGAGAACCCGTCGGCCACGATGGATGTCAGGCCGCAGCCTTGGCTTGCGCCACCAGGCGAGCCACCGTCGGCGACAGCTGTGCGCCGTTGCCGGCCCAGAAGTCAACGCGATCGAAGGCCACGCGCAGCGGCTGTTCGCCACCAGACGCCACCGGGTTGTAGAACCCGACGCGCTCGATGAAGCGGCCGTCGCGGCGGTTGCGCGAATCGGCAACCACGATGTTGTAGAACGGACGCTTCTTGGCGCCACCACGTGCGAGTCGGATCACGACCATGTTGTTTCCTTGGAAATCTTGAAAACATCCACCGCACCAGGAGACACTCAGGGCGAGCAGATCAAAAGGGCAAGAGCCGAGAGGCCCCTGCCAGAGGGCTCGATGTCGTAGATACGCCGGTCTCTCAACCAGCCGCCACCGAAACCGCGCATTATAAACTCAAGCGCCTCCCCGCACCGAAATCCCGCCGATGAGCACCTACAAGTCGAAAACGCTGGCCGCATGGCTGGCTCTGCTGGGGGGTGGCCTCGGCTTGCACCGCTTCTACCTCTATGGCTCCCGAGACGTTTGGGGGTGGTTGTGGCCACTGCCGACGCTGGTCGGCGCCTACGGTGTGCACCGGGTGCTGAAGCTGGGGCAAGACGATCAACTGGCGTGGGTACTGGTGCCGCTGCTCGGCTTTGCACTGGCTTCGGCCATGCTGGCGGCCATCGTCTACGGCTTGATGCCGGATGAGAAGTGGAATGCCCGCTTCAACCCGCAAGGCAAACCCCATGAAGCCGGCTGGGCCGTGGTGATCGCCGTGGTGATCTCGCTGCTGGTGGGCTCCACGGTACTGATGTCGACCATCGCCTTCAGCGGCCAGCGCTACTTCGAACACCAGATCGAAGAAGGCCGCAAGATCAGCCAGTGATGATCACGCAAAGAACGAGAAGCTCAGCCAGTAGAAGACGCCGGCCACAAAGGCTGAGGCAGGGATGGTGAAGACCCAGGCCCAGACAATGTTGCCCGCCACTCCCCAGCGCACGGCCGAGGCGCGACGGACAGAGCCAACGCCGACGATGGCGCCGGTGATGGTGTGGGTGGTCGACACGGGAATGCCCAGCGCCGTCGCCAGAAAGAGCGTCATCGCGCCGCCCGTTTCAGCGCAGAAACCCCCCACCGGTTTGAGCTTGGTGATCTTCTGTCCCATGGTCTTGACGATGCGCCAGCCGCCGAACATGGTGCCCAGGCCGATGGCGAGGTAGCAGGTCCAGATAGTCCAGGTCGGAGGCAGCTTGTCGCCTGCAGCCGAGTAGCCGGTGGCGATCAGCAGCATCCAGATGATTCCGATGGTTTTTTGCGCGTCGTTGCCGCCATGGCCCAGGCTGTAGAGGCCAGCCGAGACGAGCTGCAGGCGACGGAACCAGTTGTCTACACGCAGCGGGGAGCTGCGCCTGCAGATCCACGCCACCGCCACCATCAGCATCGAGCCGAGCAAATAACCCAGCAGCGGCGACACGAAGATGAACGCCACCACCTTCAGCACGCCACCGCCCACCAGCGCACCGATGCCGGCCTTCGCGATCACCGCGCCACAGATCCCACCGATGAGCGCGTGCGACGAGCTCGACGGAATGCCATACCACCAGGTGATCAAGTTCCAGGTAATGGCGCCGATCAGCGCACCGAACACCACATGGTGATCGACGATGCCCGGCTGCACGATGCCCTTGCCCACCGTGGCCGCCACGTTGAGGTGGAACACCAGAATGGCCAGCACGTTGAAGAAGGCGGCGAACAACACCGCCTGCTGCGGCTTGAGCACGCCAGTGGAAACAACGGTGGCAATCGAGTTGGCTGCGTCGTGAAAACCGTTCATGAAGTCGAAGGCGATGGCCAACACGACCAACATCGCCACCACCCAGAACGTTACCTGGATCGTTTGCATCCGCAGCTCCGCGCGTGGGTCAGGAATTCTCGAGGACGACGCCCTCGATCAAATTGGCCACGTCTTCGCAACGGTCGGAAATTGACTCGAGCTGTTCGTAGATGGTCTTGAGCTTGATCAGCTCGCGCACATCCGTCTCTTCGCGAAACAGTTTGGACATCGCCGCGCGCATCACTCGGTCGGCGTCGGACTCGAGCTTGTCGATCTCTTCGCAGGTCTTGATGGCCGCTTCGGCCGCGTCGCTGTGGTTGAGCCTGGGCAGCAGCGAGACGGCATGTTGCACGCGCTCGCAGCACTTGGCGCTCAGGTCGCCCAGACGCAGCACCTCTTCGGTCATGGCGCGCACGTCGTAGAGCTGCATGGTTTCGGTGGCGTCTTGCAGCAAGTCGACGATGTCGTCCATGGCGTTGATCAGGCCGTGGATCTGCTCGCGGTCGATCGGGGTGATGAAGGTCTTGTGCAGCAGGCGGTTGACTTCAGCCGTGATCTTGTCGGCAGCACGCTCGGCGGCCACCACTTCGTTGGCGTGCTTCTCACGCAGTTCGAGGTTGCTGTAGTTCTCGATCATCGCGATGAAGGCTCGTGCACCTTCGACGATGTAGGCCGCATGCTGGTTGAAAAGCTCAAAAAAATTGCCTTCTCGCGGCAGCAGCTTGCCAAACAGCATGTTGGGTTCTCCAGGGAAACGGGGCTTTGCGCCGCTCTGTCAGGGTTCTGTCACAAACGACGAGGCGCGAGTGTAGCCCCGCGTTTCAGCCTGGCTGCTCGGGAGACAGGTCGAACACCGTACGCCTGCCCTCGAAAGCGGCCAATGCGTCGACCAAAGCATGGAAGTCTTGCGCGCGTTCGACCGGGTTGAAGTGTTCGCTGTTGACCACCATCAGCGGCGCGCCATCGAAACCCTGGAAGTAGTCGGCATAGGCATCGCACAGCTTCTGTAGATAGGCGGGAGCGATGCGCTGCTCCATCCCGATGCCACGTTGACGGATGCGCTGCACCAGCGTGGCCGGCGTCGCCTGCAGCCAGATCACCAGGTCGGGCTGTGGCAATTGCTGCGCGACCTGGGCGTACATCTGGCCGTAGAGGTGGTACTCCTCGTCGCTCAGGTTCATGCGGGCGAAGAGTGCATCTTTGGCCAGCATGAAGTCACTGACCACACAACCTGGGAGCCCCAGGTCTCGGCGAGCCGAGCCCGCCCCCGAGGGGTCAAGGGAACTCGGGAGCGGCCCTTCGTTCCCTTGCGAAAACATGCCCGGCTGCGCCAGCTCGCGCACCTGGCGCATGCGCTGGAACAGGAAGAACACCTGCGTCTGGAATGCATAGCCGGGCACGTCGGCGTAGAAGCGTTCCAGGTACGGGTTTTCGTCTGCACGTTCGAGCATCAGTTCGGCGCCCATGTGCGCGGCCAGGCGGCGCGCGAGCGAACTCTTGCCCGCACCGATAGGGCCTTCGATGGCGATGTGGCGGAAGCGCTCCAGGCCCGGCTGCGGCGGGTGGGACATCATCAGTTGCGAAGCCTCGGCTCAGTCGTCAATGGCCGCGTACACCAAGTTGCGAAACAGCGCACGCACTTCGTCGCGCTGCCCCGGCGCCTGCACCATCATCACGGCGTACAGCTCTTCCTTCGGGTCGACGAAGAAGGTGGTGCCCGCCATGCCGCCCCAGAAGTACAGGCCCGTCGACCCCGCCACTGGCGCCACGCCGGTCTGCAAACGCACAGCAAAACCCAGGCCAAAGCCATGGCCGGGCGGCAGCAGGTCGTTCATGCTGGGCCGGTCGCCCAGGTGATCGCTGGTCATCAACTCCACCGTCTTGCGGCTGAGCAGGCGATGACCATCGAGCGCACCGCCACCCAGCAGCATCTGGCAAAAGCGCGCGTAGTCGGCCGTTGTGGAGACCAGGCCTCCACCACCCATGTCCATGGCCACCGGCTCGCACACTTCGAGCACGCGCACATCGGCGCCGCTGTCGGGGTCTTTGGCAAACGGCTCGGCCAGGCGGTGGTGCTGCGACGCCGGCACGTGAAAGCCGGTGTCGACCATGCCCAGGGGCGCGAAGATGCGCTGCTGAAAGAAGTCTCGCAGCGGCTGGCCCGACACCACTTCGACCACACGGCCCAGCACATCGGTCGCGCGGCTGTAGTCCCACACTGTGCCGGGCTGGTACATCAGCGGCAGCGTGGCCAGGGCCTGGGAAAATTCTTCGTTGCTCCAGTCGCGCCGATAGATCTTGGCGCGGGCGTACAGCTTGCGAATCGGCGCTTCGGCGAGGATCTCGTAAGTCAGCCCGGAGGTGTGGCGCAGCAGGTCTTGCACGGTCATGGCGCGCGCTGCGGGTACATGCTCGATCACCCCGTCATCACGCACCACGCCCACCGGCGTGTCGGTGAACTCGGGCAGGTACTTGGCCACCGGGTCGGACAGGAACAGACGGCCTTCGTCGAACAGCATCATGGCGGCGACCGACACCACCGGCTTGGTCATGGAATAGATGCGGAAGATGCTGTCTGGCCGCATGGCGTCGCCACTCACCGGGTCTCGCTGGCCCAGCGCCTCGAAGTAGGCCAGCTTGCCGCGGCGCACGACCATCGCCACCACGCCGGGCAGGCGCTTCTTGTCGATCTGCTCGCTCAATGAAGAGGTAAGGCGGTTGAGCCCGGCCTTGCTGAAACCAATCGATTCGGGTGCGGCACGATCGGGCACATGGGTCATGAGGTCTCCAGTTTGTGGATGCGCTGGTGGGCCACAGCGGCCAGCAGCGCGTGCAATTCACCTTGGCCCGGGATCCCCAGGCCGATCGGCGCCACCTCCGTCAGCGGCGCGAGCACAAAGGCCCGCTCATGCATGCGCGGGTGGGGTACGGTGAGCGTTGGGGAGGCGATGCACGCCTCACCATACAACAGCAGGTCGAGGTCCAGCGTGCGCGGCGCATTGCGGTAAGGCCGCGCTCGCCCACTGGCCGCTTCGATGCGCTGCAGCTGTGCCAGCAAATCGTCGGGCGGGAGGGTGGTTTGCAACGCAGCCACGGCGTTCAGATAGTCGGGGCCCTGCGCATCGACAGGCGCCGTGCGGTAGAACGCCGAGGCCCGCAGCAGCTGGGTGCCTGGCAGCTTGGCCAGCGCCTGTAGCGCGCCGTTGAGCGCCGCCGCTGTGTCGCCTAGATTGGCGCCCAGCCCCACATAGGCCAGCACAGGCGCCGCGCTCACAGTCGGCTCAGGCCACAAGGGCCGCGTACACCAGCTCGCGGAACAGCGTGCGGTAGTAGTCGCGGCGACCTGGCTGCTGGATCATCAGCGACGCGTGCAGTTGCTCTTTCGGGTCGATGAAGAACGAGGTGCCCGCCAGGCCAGCCCAGTAGTACATGCCGGCAGAGCCCGCGACGGGCACCACGCCCGTCTGCGACCTCACCGCAAAGCCCAGCCCGAAGCCGTGACCCGGCAGGAGCAGTTCGCCCGACACCGGGATGGTGCCGAGATGGTCGGAGGTCATCTGCTCGACCGTCTTCGGGCCGATGATGCGCACGTCTCCCAACGCACCGCCGCACAACATCATTTCCATGAAGCGCGCGTAATCGGCGGCGGTGGACGCCAACCCGGCGCCACCCATCTCGTGCGGGAAAGGGGTGCGCACGTCGAACAAGCTGATGGGCACGCCGGCATCCGGGTCCTTGGCAAAGGGCTCGGCAATGCGGTGGTGTTGGCTCTCGGGCACGTGGAACGCGGTGTCCACCATGCCCAGCGGGCCGAAGATGTGGTCTTGCAGGAAAGCACCCAGCGTCTTGCCCGAGACGATCTCGACGATGTGGCCCACCACGTCGGTGGCATGGCTGTAGGCCCAGGCTGTACCTGGCTGGCGGGTGAGCGGGATCTGCGCCAGCGCCTTCACAAAATCGGGGTTGCTCAGGCCGCGTGCAAACAGCCCTGCCGTGGCGTACTGCTGGTGCAGGTCCGAGACACCCATGAACTGGTAGGTGAAGCCGGCGGTGTGGCGCAGCAGGTCGTGCACGGTGATGGGCCGCTCGAGTGGCACGTTGTCGGTGACGCCGTCTTTTTCAACCGCCACCTTGAGCGCGGCGAACTCCGGGATGTAAGCCGCGACCGGGTTGGTCAGCAGCAGCTTGCCCTGCTCCACCAGCATCATCAGCGCCACCGAGACGATGGGCTTGGTCATGGAATAGATGCGGAAGATGGCGTCTCGGGTCATCGGCACGCCACCTGCCGGGTCGAGCTTGCCCAGGCTCTCAAAAAACACCAGCTTGCCGCGGCGTGTGATGGTCAGCACGGCACCGGGCAGCTTCTGGCGTTCGATCTCGCCATTCAAAGCCAACTTGAGATGTTCAAGGCGCGAGCTGCTGAAGCCCACCGATTCAGGTGCAGCGCTGGGCAAGGGAGATGGCGTGCTCATGCAAAAGGTCTCGCATCAATGGCCACCAGGGCGGCCAATGGGGTCACTGGGGGTCGTTCGATGACGCGCCGGAGTCGGCACCCCCCGGCTTGCGGCGACGGCGGCGGCGCTTTCTGGGCGCATCGCCTGGCTCCGCAGCGTCGGCCGGTTCGGCTGCATCGGCTGGCAGGCTGGCGGATTGGCCGGCCGCAGGGGTACGCCGGCGCGGCACGTCATGCGAACGGGCTTGCTCGATCATGGAAGTGCGCACGTGCGCATCAGCCAGAGAAAACGTTTCCCACCACTGCGCCAACACGGGTTCGATCTCGCCGGCATCTGCCCGCAGGCGCAAGAAGTCGAAGCTTGCGCGGAACCGCGGCTGCTCCACCAGCGTCAAGGGCCCCTGCCCGGTGCGGCGCTCGAAGCGTGTTTGCATGAGCCAGATCTCGCGCATGTCGGCGGCCAGCTTGCCGCGGCCGGAAATGTCGCCGATGCGCGCATCGAACACGGCGTCCACCGCTTGCTGCAAGGCCGGGAACGTCGATTCGCCTCGCTTGGTGAGCTTGTGCCAGCGGTCGAGCACGTCGTGCCACAGCATGCAGGCCAGCATGAAACTCGGCGCCACGGGCTTGCCTTCGCCAACACGGCGGTCGGTGTCGGCCAAGGCCAGTTGCACGAATTTGGCGCGCTCGGGGTGTTTGTTGGCGTCGTCCAGCACCACGTCGAGGATGGGGAATACGCCCGTGCGCGCGCCCACCAAACCCTGCTTGCGCAGCTCTTCGATGCTCGAGATCGCGTGGCCGGTTTGCAAGAGCTTGATCATTTCGTCGAAGGTGCGCGAAGCCGGCACGCTTTCGAGCAATGCAGCCATCTCCTGGATGGGCGCACGTGTCTTGGCGTCGATGCTGAAACCCAGCTTGGCCGCAAAACGGATCACACGGATGATGCGCACCGGGTCTTCGCGGTAGCGCGTGACCGGGTCGCCGATCATGCGCAGCACCTTCTTCTTGGCGTCTTTGATGCCGCCGTGGTAGTCGACCACGATCTCGCGCTGCGGGTCGTAGTACATCGCGTTGACGGTGAAGTCGCGTCGCGCGGCGTCTTCGATCTGCGGGCCCCACACGTTGTCGCGCAGCACACGGCCCGCAGCGTCGACCACATGGGTCTTGCCGGCGAGCTCGCTCTTGGAGGTTTTTTCGTTCCCGGTGACCTGATCCGCGGCGGTCGCGTCCATCACCGCACGGAAGGTCGACACTTCGATCACCTCATGCTCGCGGCCGCGGCCATACACCACGTGCACGATGCGAAAGCGCCGGCCGATGATGAAGGCGCGCCGGAACAGGCCTTTCACCTGCTCGGGCGTGGCGTTGGTGGCCACGTCGAAGTCTTTCGGGCGCAGGCCCACCAGCAGGTCGCGCACCGCGCCACCGACGATGTAGGCCTCATAGCCGGCATCAGCCAGCGTCTTGACCACGCGGATCGCGTTGTCGTCGACCAGCTTCAAGTCGATGCTGTGCTCCGACAGGGGCACTTCGACGCGCTTGCCTTTGGGAATGGCCGGCTTGTCGGTGCTGGTCTTGCCCAGCAGCTTGTCAATGAACTTTTTGATCATCAGGTGAATAGCCGAAGAATGCGCCAGCCCCGCTCACGGGCGATCGCTTCGAGCGGAGCAGAGGGGTTGGTTGCCACGGGGTCGCTTGCCAATTCGAGCAGGGGCAGATCGTTTGCCGAATCGCTGTAGACGCTGATGCGCTCGAAGTCCTGCAGCCGGTGGCCCAGGCTCTCCAGCCACTGCTGGGTGCGCACCGTCTTGCCTTCTCGAAACGACGGGATCCCATCAATTCGGCCCGTGATGTTACCCGCCGGCCCCCTTTCCAGGCGAACCGCCAGCAGATGGGGCACCCCGAAGGCCTGGGCGATGGGGCCGGTGATGAATTCGTTGGTGGCCGTCACGATGGCCACCAGGTCGCCTTGCTGCTGGTGGTGGCGCACCAGATGCTCAGCCACCGGGTGCAGCGGCGTGATCACTTCTTGCATGAAGCGCGCGTGTGCGGCTTGCATCTCGCCGGCCGGGCGGTGGCGCCATGGGCGGGTGGCGAACTCGATGTACTGGTGGATGTCGAGCGTGCCGGCCTTGTATTGCTCGTAGAACAGGTCGTTGTGGCGCGCGAATTCGCCGGCGTCAACCCAGCCCTGGCGCACCACGAACTCGCCCCAGGCGTGGTCGGAGTCGAACGGCAGCAGCGTGTCGTCGAGGTCGAACAGGCAGAGGTTCATGACCACCCCTCTTCCACGGAGTACCGCGGCCGATCCCCCGAGGGGATGCGGGCCGGCTTGGGAGCGGCCCGGCGCTCGGCCCGCCGCACTGGTAACCAGCGCCTCATGATCCCTTCTCTTCTGCCAGCATCTGCTTGAGCAAGGGCACGGTGATCGCGCGTTTGTGCACCAGCGCAAATTCGTCGAGCCGGTCGAGCACCGACATCAGGTGCTTGAGGTCGCGCGCAAAACGCGTCAGCAGGTAATCCATCACGTCATCGAACAAGAAGAGCCCGCGGCGATCAGCCTCGCGGCGCAGCGCCGCGCGGGCTTCGGGCTCGCTCAGTGCAGCCAGCGCAAACACGTGACCCCAGCCGAGGCGGCTGCGCAGATCTTCACGCAGGGGCAGATCGACCGGTGGCACCTGGCCTGCGGCAGCCACCGGAATGCCATGCGTGGTGGCTTCGACGAAGAGCGCGAAGGCGGCTTGTTGCTGGGCTTCGTCGAAGCGATCGCAGTCGTCGAGCACGATCAACGTGTCGGTCTCTTCAAACTGCCAGGGCACCGGCTCGGCCGCGCTGAACCAACTGGCCCGCCCACCCAGCCGCTGAACCTGGCTGGTGAGTGCGTGCAGCAAGTGGGTCTTGCCCACACCCGAGGGGCCCCACAAGTACACCGGCGCGGCCTGGTGTGCGAGGCCACGCAGGTGGGCCACCGCCGGCGCGTTGGGGCCGGGCACAAAACTGTCGAATGAGCGCAGTGGCTCATTGCCAATGGCCAGGGGTATCTGTCTCATCCCCGGTACAACTTGCTCTCGACGTACAGCGTGCGCAGGCGCCCGGCCGCCACCACCAGCACGGCACACACTGGCAAGGCAATCAGCACACCCACAAAGCCGGCCAGGTGCCCAAAGGCCAAGAGGGCGAAGATCACCGTCAACGGGTTGATGCCGATGCGTTCACCCACCAGCCGCGGTGTGAGAAAAAAGCTTTCCAGCACTTGCCCAAAGCCATACACCACCGCCACGCCAATCAACCCGTACCAGCTCGCAAACTGCAGCACGCCCGCAAGTAGCGCGAGCAGCATGCCCAGACCGAAACCGAGGTAGGGAATGAACACCGCCAGGCCCGTGAACACGCCCACCGGCACCGCCAGATCAAAACCGAACAAGGCCAGGCCGACGCTGTAGTACACGGCCATAATGACCATCACCAGCAACTGCCCGCGCAGGTACTGACCCAGCATGCTGTCGCTTTCGTTGACGAAACCGTTCACCCGGTCACGCAGGCGCGGTGGTATGAGATCGTGCAAGCGCCGTGACAGCTGCGGCCAATCCATCAGCAGATAGAACAACACCGCCGGGATGAGCACCGCATTGCCGATCAGCGCCAGCAGGAAACTGCCGCCAATGCGTGCGGAGCTGAGTGCCGCGGCCAGGCCTTCTTCAACATTGGCGCCGAGATACTTCACGACAAATGCCTTGATGTTTGCACCGTCGAGCGCGACCTGAATGCCGAACTGTGCAAGCCAGGGCGAGGCCGTCTTGTTGAGCCGATCGGCCAGCAGTGGCAGCTGCTCGCGCAGCAAAGGCAGTTCTTTCGAGAGGATGGGCACGATCAACAGCAGCACCGCCAGCATGACGACAAAGGCCAGCACCTCCACCAAGGTAACGGCCAGCGCACGCGGCACGCGCCGCTTGACCAGGCGTTCCACCGCGGGCTGAAGCATGTAGGCCAGCACGCCGGCGATCAGAAACGGCGTCAGCACCGGAGACAGCAGCCACACCAGCAACACACCGACCAGGGCGATCAGGAGCCAGGAGAGGGTTTGCCGCTGGGCAGGTGTCAGGTTCATCAATGCTCGGTGGGGTGATGCAGGCCGCGTGGGTGGCTCGCACAAAGGGGCAAATTCTAAGGGCAGCGCAGGTGTTGCTGGGCAGACGTACAGCTCAATGCAGGCGATCGGAATCAAGGTCACGCAGGGCCAGCAAACGCTTGCCGATGACCACCCGATCGGCGGCCTGTGGCGCATGGGAGAGGTAATCGGCCAGGTCGAGCGAGGCGGCCTCCAGCGCACCCAGCTCGACTTGCACCAAACCTCGGTCGCGGCGCTCCTCCCAGGCCTGAGGCAACAGGATCACCAGCCGGTTCAGCACCGCCAGCGAGCGCGGCCAGTCCTCGGCGCTGCGGTGAATCTCTTTCAGGTTGCGCAGCATGCGTGCCAGCACGTCGCGCGCCGGAGCGGCTTGCAAAAAGAGCCCCAGCGGCACATCGAAATCACCCACCAGGCCCTGGCTTTGGCGGTAAGGGCCGAGCAGTTCGTCCAGTTGTTCGCGCGACAGCGAGTGGCCGGTGAACGGATCGATCACCAGCTCGCCTTCTGACAAGCGCAGCTTGACCAGAAAGTGGCCGGGGAACGACACGCCGCGCGCCGTCAAACCGATCTGTGTGGCCAGTTCGATGTAGAGCACTGCCAGCGTGATGGGAATGCCGCGGCGCGTTTCCAACACCGTGCTCACGAGGCTGTTGCCGGGGTCGTAGTAGTTGTTGACGTTGCCTGCGAACCCCAACTCCTGGAAGAAAAAGTGGTTCAGCGCGCGCAGGCGGTGCCGGAGCCCTGCATCGGGCGGAACACGCCGCTTGAGCCGCTCGGCCAGGCTGTCGATCTTGGAGAGCACGGCCTGGGTGTCGAGCTGGGGGTTGTCGTCTTGTGCGATCGCCACCGCCGCTTCGACCAGCGACAGGCTGGCGTCTTCGGCCACCAGCGTGGCGAAGTATTCAAGCGGCGTGGGAGCAGAAAACTGCATGCGGCTGGGCATGGCGCAGATTATCCGCGTCGCATGAACTGGCCGAACTTCAAACCCGTGGCCAGCAAGCTGCCGAAATACAGCGCGGCCGCCGCAGTGAGGCATCCTGCCATCAGTGCAATCCGCTGCCCGTCGCGCGTCTGCATGGCGATCCACGGCACGGCCTGCGCCGCCCACATCAGAAAGCCGCCCATCAGCGCACTGGCGAGCACCACACGCAGCGTGAAAGCCCCCCAACCGGGCGCCGGCTGGAAAGCGCCGCGACGGCGCAAACCGATGAACAGCATCACCGAATTGATCATCGCACCCAGGCTGATGGAAAGCGCCAACCCGGCATGCCCCAACCAGGGCACCAGCCCCAGGTTCAACAGCTGCGTGATGATGAGCACCGCGACCGCGATCTTCACCGGCGTGCGCAGCTCCTGTCTCGCATAAAAGCCGGGTGCCAGCACCTTTACGGCAATGATGCCGAGCAAGCCCACGCCGTAGGCCATCAAGGCGCGTTCCGTCTGCAACACGTCGACGGCGGTGAACGCGCCCCGCTGGTACAGCAGCGCCACCAGCGGCTGCGCGAACACCAGCAGCGCCACCGCGCAGGGCAAGGCCAGCAGCAAGGTCAGGCGCAGGCCCCAGTCCAGCATGGACGAGTATTCGGCGCTGTCGCCCTTGCCCTGGGCCGCAGACAACTGCGGGATCAGCACCACCCCCAGCGCCACCCCCAGCAAGCCCGTGGGGAACTCCATCAGCCGGTCGGCATAGGTGAGCCAAGACACGGCACCCACGCCGATGTGAGACGCGATGTGGGTATTGATCATCAGCGAGATCTGCGCGACCGACACGCCCAGCAGGGCGGGCGCCATTTTCTTCAACACGACATGGACACCGGGGTGATTCCAGGCCGCACGCACGCGGGCCCAGGTGAGGCCGATGCGAGGCACCACCCCGATACGCCGCAGCGCCGGCAACTGCACAGCCAGTTGCAACACCCCGCCCAACATCACACCCGCCGCCATGGCATAGATCGGCTCGATGCCCCAGCGTTTGAACCACGGCGAGAGCCACCAGCCGGCGCCGATCATCGACAGATTCAGGAGCACGGGCGACGCAGCCGGCACGGCAAAGTGCTTCCAGGTGTTGAGCACCCCCGCAGACAAGGCCACCAGCGACACAAACCCGATGTAGGGGAACATCCAACGCGTCATCAACACCGCGCCATCGAACTCTTTCAGGCCCGATGCCATGAGCCACACAACGATTGGCGACGCGACGATGCCGATCAGGCAAGTGACGAGCAGCGCCCAGAACAGCACCGTGGCGACGGCACTGATGAGTGCCTTGGTCACCTCATCGCCGTCCCTTGCCCGGGTGTTGCCAAGCAGCGGCACAAACGCCTGCGAAAAGGCTCCTTCGGCGAACAGGCGCCGCAACATGTTGGGAATGCGGAAGGCGGCCTGGAACGCATCGGTCCAGGCACCGGCACCGAACAGGGCCGCCATGACCAATTCGCGACCCAGACCGGTGATGCGTGATGCCAGTGTCAGCAGGGAGACGGTCGAGGCAGCACGCAGCAGATTCATGGAGGAAGCCGGAAGCACGGGCGGAAAACCCGCCTCGGGTGCGGGCGGATTATAGGTAGCGCCCGCTAACGTCACGAGGGGCGGTTTGCGGGCCTGGAAGTTCGACTGCTATACTCGCTGACTTCGCTTAATCTGGCGCTCTACAAAAAAGGCAGCTCAAACATGGCCACTTCGTCCAAAGTCAAAAAGACGGTCCGCATTGCTTCGGGCCTCAAGCGTGTTCGTCAAGACGTCAAACTCAACGCCGCCAACACCGCGCTGCGTTCGAAGTTCCGCACCGTCATCAAGAATGTTCAGAAAGCCGTTGTCGCTGGCGACAAGGCCAAGGCCACCGAGCTGTTCCACTCTGCCCAGAGCGTGATCGATTCCGTGGCCGACAAGGGCTTGTTCCACAAGAACAAGGCCGCGCGCCACAAGAGCCGCCTGTCGGCCAAGGTCAAGGCGCTCGCCGCCTGATTCGGTTCCCGGATAGCGAAGCAAAGCCCGCGTCAAGCGGGCTTTTTGTTGAAAGGCCCGCGTCAAGCGGGCTTTTTGTTGAAAGGGCCCGCAACAGCGGGCCTTTTTCATTGGCACTCAAGAATCAATCTTGGGCGGCCCGGGCAGCAGGCAAGCGTCGGTCACCTGCAGGTTGTTGTCGCGAGCGAAGTTCATCACGAAGTCCCAGGCCATCAGTTCGATGTCGCGCAGGGCTTCGTTGACGATCACACACTTCACGCCGTTGATCACGCGCGGCACGCAATACGGCGAATAGCCGATGAAGGCCCCCGGGCCACCCACCGAACCACCCGGACGGAAACAAGACATCGCACCGGCCAGCCGCTCGGCCCAGTCACTGGGGCGAAAGGTCTTGCCGTCCTTGGTCAAGCCTTGGATAAAAACTTCGCGGGGGGCAGGAGATGTCATGCGTTGGCGCGGGGCTGCGGAACGTGCCGCGCTGGCGGGCCGTTCCGCGGCTATTGTGCCGTGTTCGTGCTGCACCGCAGCATCGTCTTCAAGGGCCAGGGCGTGATCCATCCCCTCTTATCGGCCACTGGGAGCCGACCCTTAGAATCAAACGCTCCTTTTTCCTGACAGGAAGCCTGCCATGAACGCGCCCGACAAACTGTCCGCCAGCCCCGAACCGCACGTGATGCCCACCTACGGCCGCCTGCCGATGGCGCTTGCGTACGGCCGAGGCTGCTGGCTGTGGGACACCGATGGCAAGAAATACCTCGATGGGCTGGGCGGCATTGCCGTCAACACCCTCGGCCACGCCCACCCCAAGCTCGTGCCCGCGCTGCAAGAGCAGATCGGCAAGCTGATTCATAGCAGCAACTACTACCAGGTGCCGCTGCAGGAAAAACTGGCCGCCAAACTCACCGAGCTTTCGGGGCTGACCAATGTGTTCTTCTGCAGCACCGGCCTCGAAGCCAACGAAGGCGCGTTGAAGATCGCACGCAAGTTCGGCCATGACAAGGGCATCGACCGCCCCGAGGTCATCGTCTACGAGAAAGCCTTCCACGGCCGCTCGATCGCCA
The DNA here is from genome assembly GCA_014379885.1 of Rhizobacter sp. The sequence goes on along the minus strand of JACMKW010000311.1, from coordinate 549 downwards.
CGCTGTCGGCCACCGGCAACCCCAAGATCCAGGCCGGCTTCGGGCCCCTGGTCGAGGGCTTCGTGCGTGTGCCGCTCAACGACGTGGCCGCCATCGAGAACGTCGCCAAGACCAACCCCAACGTGGTGGCCGTGTTCCTGGAAGTGATCCAGGGCGAAGGCGGCATCAATCCCACTAAGCTCGAGTACCTGCAAGCCGTGCGCCGCATCTGCGATGAACGTGGCTGGCTCTTGATGCTCGACGAGGTGCAGTGCGGCATGGGCCGCACCGGCAAGTGGTTCGCCCACCAATGGGCCGGAATCTTGCCCGACGTGATGCCGCTGGCCAAGGGCCTGGCCTCGGGCGTGCCGGTGGGTGCCATCGTCGTAGGCCCGCGCGCGCAGCACGTGCTGGGCCCGGGCAACCACGGCACCACGTTCGGCGGCAACCCGCTGGCCATGCGCGGCGGGGTCGAGACGCTGCGCATCATTGAAGAAGATGGCCTGCTGGACAACGCCGCGAAGGTAGGCCAGTTGCTGCGCGACGAACTGCAAGCCGGCCTAACTGGCG
>JACMKW010000310.1 GCA_014379885.1 Rhizobacter sp. | reverse complement strand
TGACTTCTCCGAGGACATTTAGATGAGCCTCATCACCATGGGGGCGCTGCTGCTCGTCATCTTGCTGGTGCTACTCGCCTGCGGCGTGTGGATCGCCATGAGCTTGGCCATCGTCGGCTGGATCGGCCAGTTCTTCTTCACCACCACACTGCCCGGCAAGAACCTCTTCAGCGCCTTCTGGGAAACCACCGCGAGCTGGGAGCTGGCCGCGCTGCCGCTCTTCATCTGGATGGGTGAGATCTTGTTTCGCACCCGCCTGAGCGAGCAGATGTTCGAGGGCCTCGCGCCGTGGCTCAACCGCATTCCCGGCCGCTTGATGCACACCACCATCCTCGGCTGCGGCATCTTCGGCTCGGTCTCGGGCTCGTCGGCCGCCACCTGCGCCACCATCTCGAAGGTGGCCTTGCCCGAATTGAAGCGCCGGGGTTACGACGAGCAACTCGCCCTTGGCTCCCTGGCCACCGCAGGCACGCTGGGCATCTTGATTCCACCGTCGATCACGATGGTGGTGTATGCGGTGGCCGCCGATGCGTCGGTGATCCGTGTCTTCCTCGCCGGCTTCGTCCCCGGATTTCTGTTGATGGCGCTGTTCTCGGGCTACATCGCCTGGTGGAGCTGGCGCCACCCCGAGCGTGTGCCGCCGGCCGAGCCACCCACCACATTGCGCGAAAAGATGCGCCGCTCGGGCAGCCTCATTCCGTGCGCGCTGCTCATCATCTTCATCGTCTGGGTGCTGGTGGCCGGCTGGGCCACGGCCACCGAGTGCGCAGCCTACGGCGTGCTGGGTTCGCTCGTCATCGCCGCGGTCGGCCGCTCGCTCACCTGGCGCAACTTTTGGGACGGTTTGATGGGTGCCACCCGCGTGAGCTGCATGATCATGTTCATCCTGGCGGGCGCCTCGTTCCTGGCCAAGACCATGGCCTTCACCGGCATCCCGCGCGAGCTGGCCGAGTGGGTGGCCGGCATGCACCTGAGCCCCTATGCGCTGATCGCCGTGCTGGTGGTGGTGTACCTGGTGCTGGGCACCGCACTCGATGGCATCTCGATGATCGTGCTGACCTCGGCGGTGGTGCTGCCAATGATCCAGAAGGCGGGCTTCGATTTGGTGTGGTTCGGCATTTTCATCGTGCTGTTGGTAGAGATTGCGGAGGTGACGCCGCCTGTGGGGTTCAACTTGTTTGTGTTGCAGAACATGACGGGGAAGGACAGCAATGTGATTGCGAAGGCGGCGTTGCCGTTTTTTGGGTGTTTGGTGGTTTGTATTGGGATCATCACGGTGTTTCCGGTGCTGGTGACGTGGTTGCCGGATGCCGTGATGGGCGTCGCAAAGTAGCGCTCCGTCGTGGGCCTTCATTCCCGCGAAAGCGGGAATCCAGAATGCTTCGCGCGTCCCCGTCTACGGCTCGCGCACCACCACCCTCTCGTGCTGCATTGTCGTGCGATTTAACACTGCGTGAGGCCGCGCCGGGAGTTCGGCCCGGCGGCCGACTCGCCCCTCGCGTAGCGAGGGCTGCCCTGCGCTGCTCAGCTCGTCCGAAGGGGGAGCGATTCGGCTCG
>JACMKW010000032.1 GCA_014379885.1 Rhizobacter sp. | reverse complement strand
GCACGTTGTGCAATCAACGTGCCATGCACACCTCGTTCACGGCACGGGCACGCCTTCGCGCCACTGCGGCCAACGGGCCACGATGTCGCGCACCACGATGCCGGCCACGGCAGCGAGGTTCTGCGTCGCCGGCATGAAGCCGCCGGTGGCGCCGGTGGTCGACGCAATCAGCGAAGCGTGCGCGCTCTGCCCCGGATAAGGGCGGTCGAAGTTAGACGCCGTGCGCAGTACCGCCAGGCGCTTCAGATCGACCTTGCCCGCCGCGGCAGCACGTTCGAGCGCATTGCGCGTGGCGTTGTCTTCCTGTTGCGTGGTGCAGTAGGTGCCCTGGCCATCGGTGAGCAGCCGGGTCCATGCACGGGCGTGCTCGCCCAGCTTGTGGCCATGCCACCAGGTGTCACCTCCCAGCGTGTCGCACTGCGTGACACGCGGCGGCTGGTTGGCCGGCGCCTGCGGGTAGCGCGCACGGTAGGCCTTGGCTGGCTCGCTGTCTTGCAACGGTGCGTTCTTGGTCAGGGCAAGCACCTTCTGCAGCAAGGCTTCGTCAACACGCGCCACCTCGGTGCGGTATTCGAGCTTGGGTTTTTCACCAGGGCCCTTTGTGAGCAGCCCGTAATAGCCATGGCGCCAAGCCTTGGGCATCTCGCGCGCGTCGATTTCATGCGCGATGCCCACGTCGACCAACCAGCGCGCCCAGGCAGCCGTGCCGAGCGTGCCTTGCGCCGGGTCGATGCCGGCGATGCCGGTGATGAAGAAATACGTCTTGCGCAGGTCGAAGCGCGGGTCGAGCGTCACGGCGAGGGTGGACGCGGCGGCGTTGGCGTGGCCCATGCCGGTGGTGACGAGGCACACATCATCGGCATTGCAGCGCAAGGCCGGGTAGTCGGGCGACAGGCCGGGCACGGTGATCGCCTGCCAGAGCTTGAAACTGTCGATCCACGGCCCGGCCTCGGGAGCGAACATCGTGATGATGAGCGCCTTGATTTCACGCGCTTCGGCTTTGGCATCGGCGGTGGCAGTCAAGGCCCCGGCGAGGCAGGCCGCAGCAACAAAACGGCGTGCGAGGCTCATGGCTGGGTCTTTCGCGTGCGGGTGGTATGGCGTTTCCAGGCTTCCAGGAAGGCCAGCGTCACCACCGCCTCGTTGGTCTCGGCCAGGCCGCTTGAAAAGAGCGCACCCACATCGGCGTTGAACTCAGTCGCACCGGCCAGGTCGCTCAGGCTGCGAAAGGCGATGTAAGGCACGCCGTTGCTCAAGGCCACGTGGGCGAGCGCGGCGGTTTCCATCTCCACCGTCTCGGCCTGCAGGTGTTCGAAGAGGTAGGCGCGGTAGTGTGGGTTGGCCAGGAAGGCCGTGCCCGACACACCCCGGCCACCCACGATGAGCCGGGGTTGTTCGCTCACGCACTGTTTGGGGTCAGTCTCGCCCGAAGGCAGCCTGGCGCGCGGCCCGCAGCGTTCGAGCTTGGGTGACAGGCCTCGCGCCACAGCGAGCATGGCCGGGTCGACGGGATAGTCGAACCGGAACTCGCCCTTGGGCGCATTGGCCGCGTTGAGCACGTAGTTCTCGCGCATGAAGAGCCCCGTGGGCCCACCCGGCAGCACAAAGGGCGGCAGGGGTTTGCCGTCGGCGCCGGTGGCGAGTTTCAAGCCCAGGCAGCTCACGTCGGCCGCGGCGCCGCAGACCGCCGGCACGCTGGAGTCTGCGTTCCAGTAGACCTCCATCGGCATGGCCCAGCGGTCGGGCACCGTCACGTCGCCCACGTGGTGCGCCGGGTTGATGCCCCCGGCGATGCCGCTCATGATCAGCCGTTCGATGCGGAAGTGATCTATCAGCTGCTGCGTGACCAGCGTCGAATTGATCATGCTCACGCCGCTGAGCACGATCACCACGCGGTTGCCGCGCAACAGGCCGGTGGTGAAGCGTTTGCCGTTGATGACCCACACCCGCTTGGCGGTGGTTTGTGCCAGCAGGATGTCGGCCTCGGCGCCGAAGGCTGACACGATGCCGATGCGCGGCGTGCAGTCGCTCAGGCAGCGGCGTGCGGGCTCGGCCGCAGCGCCCGCGCAAACCAGCGCGATCCAGCCGGCGGCAAGGGCAGAGAACAGTTGTCGTCTCATGAGGTGCTCCAGTCGATTCGTTCCCACAAGGCATGCAACCGGCGTGCCTTGGCCAACCGGTGCGGCGGCATCAACGCATCTTCGTCGTCAACCGGCACCCACACCATTGGCCATCAGCGACGCCGACAGCATCAGCATGGCCAGCAAGATCATCTCCAACGACAGGATTCTGGAAATCATCTTGTAATGGGCCTCGCTCACTGTGGGCGCACGGCCGGCCTGGATGTCGGAGCGCCAGCGAATGAAGCGGATCGTCGGGTAGATCGACAGCAGGCCTATCACCAGGAACAAGCCAAGCTTGACACTGAAGAAGGGGCCAGCCCGATAGAACTCGAACCCCTTCTCGAAGACGATCACGCGGGAGAACCCCGCAATCAGCAGCACGACGGAAAAGAGGCCGTACCAGCGGTCGGCCAGCGCCAGCCGGCGTGCGTCGCGGGCCGTGGGTGTGCGGCTGAAGGTGTACCACTCGAAGAACAGCGTCGCGGCGATACCGAAGGCCGAGATGAAGTGGGCGTAGGCGACAACTGATTTGATCAGCATGGGGGGCTCCAGTGACGAATGACGCCACTGTGTCGGTGAAGCGGCGCTGCCACAACCCTGCTGCGATGAAACGCCAGCCAGCCTGCGCAAAGCGTGGTCGGCGTGGCGCCAGCCTCAGCCGTCGAGTTGTTTTTGAAACACCGAGCCTGCGTGCTCACGCAGCGCATGGAACTTGATCTTGGGCCAGTTGGCCTCGATGGCACGCAGCTCGGGCGCGTACTCCACCAACACCGTGGGCGCATCAACGGCGTCGTAGGCCACACGGTGGTCGTTGGCATCAATGAAGCGCTTGAGCTCGCGCGCGCCGCCATCGGCTTCGTCGCAAGTCACCCAACGTGCCACCTGGAAGCGGCTCGGCATGATGCGTGCCTTCACGCCGTATTCGTGCTCCAGCCGGTGCGCCACCACCTCGAACTGCAGCTGGCCCACGGCCCCCAGCAACAGCACCGAACCGGCCAGTGGGCGAAACACCTGGATGGCGCCTTCTTCACCCAGCTGGGTGAGGCCGGCGCGCAGCTGCTTGGTGCGCAGCGGGTCGGCCACTTCGACGCTGCGGAACATTTCGGGCGCGAAGAACGGCAGGCCGGTGTAGAGCAGCGGCTCGCCTTCGGTGAGCGTGTCGCCGAGTTGCAGCACGCCGTGGTTGGGGATGCCGATGATGTCGCCGGCAAAGGCCTCGTCGAGCAATTCGCGGCGCTGGCTCAGAAAGCTCACCACCGTGTTGGGCCGCAGCTCCTTGCCGGATCGCGTGACCTTCAAGCGCATGCCACGCTTGAAATGGCCGCTGGCCACACGCACGAAGGCGATGCGGTCGCGGTGGGCGGGGTCCATGTTGGCCTGGATCTTGAAGACCACGCCAGTCATCTTGGGTTCGTCGGGCTGCACCTCGCGCTGCGTGGCCATGCGCGGGCCGGGTGACGGCGCCAGATCAACCAGTGCGTCGAGCACCTCGCGCACACCGAAGTTGTTGACGGCCGAGCCGAAGAACATCGGCGTCTGGTGGCCGCCGAGAAAGGCTTCCCTGTCGAACTGCGGTGCCGCTTCGCGCACCAGCTCGATCTCACCCTTGGCCTGCTCGTACTGCATGCCAAAGCGCTCGGCATAAGCGGGGTTGTCCAGGCCCGACAGGATCTCGTCGCCGTTGTCGCTTTTGCCAGAGACGCGGTCTTCGCCGGGGCTGAACACACGCATCTGCTTTTCGCGCAGGTCCATCACGCCGTGGAATGCCTTGCCCATGCCGACCGGCCAGGTGAAAGGCACGACCTCCAT
>JACMKW010000309.1 GCA_014379885.1 Rhizobacter sp. | reverse complement strand
CGCCAGGTCGCCCGCAACCGGCTCGTGCACGCTGCTGCGGCACACCAGGGGCTGGCCCTTGCCGCTATCGGTGTGCGCCGACCACACGCTGTCGAGCCACACTTGCTTGCCGGCGATGGACTCGAATCGCTGCACGTCGACCTTCACCCGCACTGCTTGTGGCGCCGGCGCGGCACGCACGTCGACCACCGCATAACGCTGCGTCAGCCGCTCCATCAGCGCGGCGCGCAGTTCGTCGCGCAACGGCGAAACCCATTGTTCGCCTTCGAGGATGCGCAGGCTCTCGTCGGGCAGGCGCACCACCCACTGCATCTGGTCGACAGCGGTCGGCACACGCACCGGGCCCAGGTCGATGGGCAGAGGTGGCAAGCCGGCTTCACGCACAGCGGGCTCGCCGGTGGCGAGCAGGCTGTGGTAGCGCGTGGGAGGGGTCGAGGAGCAGCCGGTGACGAGCACGAGGGCGAGGGCGACCAGGGACAGGCGTGTTTTCATGGTTCAGCGGCGCTCTGGCGAGGCAGGGATCTTCGCGTCGTCCGGCTTGCCGCGCAGCAGCGATTCCGGGTGGCGTTGCAGGTAGTCGGTAAGCACACGCAGTGACTGCGCCGCGCGCTGCAGGTCGAGCAGGGTTTGTTCGGCATTGCGCTGGATGGGTGCGCTCGGGTCGAGCAGATGGCGGTCGGCGCGGCTCAGCGTTTCCTGCACCGACGTGAGCGTGCGCCGCACCTCCGCCAACGAGGCCTGCGCATCGGGCCGGAGCTGGTCGATCGCCTTGCGCGCCTGGATCAGCGTGTCGTTGAGGTTGCGGCCAATGTCGTCGAACGGCACCTGGTTGATCTTGGCCACGATCTCGGCAATCTGTGGCTGCACGTCGGCCAGCGTGCCGGGCACCGTGGGAATGGCCGGGATCGGGGTGTCGGTATCGAGCGTGGCACGTGGCACTTTGCCGGGGAAGTCGAGCGCCACGTACATGCCGCCGGTGAGCAGGTTGCCGGTGCGGGCCTGGGCGCGCAGGCCGCTTGCCACCAGGCGCTGCAGGAGGGTCACGTCGCGTTTGGCCTCGTCGCTGCCGGCTTCGTGCAAAGCCTCGCGCACGGCGCCCAGCCGGGTGGGGTAGATCTCGGCTTCCACCTCGACCGGGAAACGTTTGCGCTTGGTGTCGTAGTCGAGCCGGATGGCCTTCACCGAGCCGATCTCGATGCCGAGAAAGTCGACCGGCGCGCCGATCGCCAGCCCGCGCATGGATTGGTCAAACACCATGCGCACACGCTGCGGCGGGCCATCGGGCGGAGCCAGGGCGCCCTTGCGGTCGGGGAAGAGTTCGAAGCGGCTGCCATCAGGTGCCTCTGGCAGGCCATGCGAGCCGGCGGGCCGCTCGAACGACACACCGCCCGAGAGCACCGAGCCGAGCGTTTGTGTGTTCACCGTGAGGCCGCTGGTGTTGAGCGAGACCTCCACGCCACTTGCGTTCCAGAAACGCGTTCGGCCGTTCACCAGCTTGTCGTACGGTGCTTCGATGAACACCTGTACCGACAATTGGTCGACCAGCGGGTCGAGCGTGTAGCCCACCACACGGCCCACGCGGTTGCGACGGTAGTAGATGGGTGAGCCCACGTCGAGCGAACCCAGGTCTTCGGTGCGCAGCACGAAGCCGCGGCCGGGCTCGCCGCGCAGCACGAAGGGCGGTGCTTCCAGCCCTTTGAACTGGCGCTGCTGCACCTTCGATTCGCCAGCGTCCACACCGATGTAGGCGCCCGAGAACAGGGTTTCGATGCCGCTCACGCCGGCGGTGTCGATGCGCGGGCGCACCACCCAGAAGCGCGTGTCTTCGACCGCGATGTTGGAGACCGAGCGGTCCAGCCGCACCGACACATGCACACGGTCGCGGTCGTCGCTGAGCGACACCGCTTCCACGCGGCCCACCACCACCTCCTTGTAGCGCACCTCGGTCTTGCCGGGGCGCAGGCCATCGGCGGTGTGGAAGTCGATCGTCACTTGCGGGCCGGTGGCCAGCAGGGCGCGGATCAGCAACGAGATGCCCACTGCGAGTGCAACGATGGGAACCAGCCAGACCAGCGAAGGGCCATGCCACTTGCGGGTGACGGGCGTCGGGGGAAGAGGGGTGGCTTCGGTGTCGTCAGTCATGGGGCTTGGTTATCGCTGGTAGCGCAGGCTCCTCGGGCCAGGTCAGGCGGGGGTCGAAACTGCCGGCGGCCAGCATGGTCAGCACCACCACGGCGCCGAACGCCAGCAGCCCGGGCCCCGGTTGCACGCCGCCGAAGGCGCCGAAGCGGATGGTGCCAACCAGCAGCACCACCACGTAGACGTCGAGCATGGACCAATGGCCTACAGCATCGACCATGCGGTAGAGCTGCGCCCGTTCGAGCGACTTCCAGCGCGACTCGCGTTGTGCGGTGGCAGCCAGCAGCATCAGGGCAGCGATCTTGAGCATGGGCACCACGATGCTCGCGACGAAGACGATCAGCGCCAGCACCCAGGCGCCCGATGCGCGCAACTCGTCGATGCCACCCAGGATGGTGTGCTGCGCGTCGCCGAACACGCTGGTGGTCGACATGATGGGCAGCAGGTTGGCCGGCACATACAGGATCATCGCGGCCAGCAAAAAGGCCCAGGTGCGGTGCAGGCTGCCCGGGCGACGGTGGTTCAACGCGGTGCCACAGCGCGGGCACGAAAAAGGGGTGCCCGCCGCCGCTGGGCGCGCCAGCTGCGAGACCCGACCGCAGGTGCGGCAGCTGAGCAGCCCACGCTGCGTAGCGGTCGGGATGCCGTCGGCACTCATCGTGACGGCCCCAGGTCGCTGCTGCGTTTCCACATTGAGTGCGTGCCGCCAGCAGTGAGTGAGGTGAGCAGCAGGGTCAGCGCAGCATAGGCGAAGAGGCCGATGCCGGGGGTGGCGCTGGTGAGGCTCGCGCTGCGCACCACGGCCACCAGTGTGCCCATCATGAACACCTCCACCATGCTCCAGCGTGTGACGAAGTCGAGCAGGCGCATGGCCGGCACAAAACCGGGTGGCACCACGCCACGGGTGAGTGAGAGCAGCAAGTACAGCCGCAGCACGGTGAAGCACAGCGGAAAGACCAGGGCAGTGGCGGCGGTGAGCAGGGCCACCAGCGGTTGCCCGGCGTCCCAGGTGGCGCGGATGGCCTCGGGCAGGGTGGCTTGGTTCAGCACGCCGCGCAGGTCGAGCGTGACGATGGGGGCGCTGTTGCCCACCACGATCAGCAGCAGCGAGGCGAGCGCGAACGCCAGGAAGGTCTGCAGGCGCATCACGTGGCCGCGGCCAATGAGCGCATAGCAACGCCGGCAGCGCGCCACGGTGCCGCGCTTCAGCGCGACACGTTCGTGCACCGCATCGCATTCGTTGCACACCACCAAGTCAGGGCGGGCAATCAGGGCTGCCTGGGTGCGAGCTGATGCCGGCGCATGGGGCGCGTTGGCAGGGGCATCCAGCACGGGCTCGGTCATGCGCCGATCTTAGCCGCGCAGACGAAAAAACCAGACAAGACGGCGTTCACCTCGCGGTGTTGGCAGCGGCAGCACGCAGCTTGCGGTAAATGGTGTTGCGCGCCACACCCAGCTGGCGCGCCGCACGCGAGATGTTGCCGCCGGCGGCTTCAACGGCACTGCGAATGGCCGCCATTTCCTGCGCCTGCAAGGTGGTGTGGGGCTCGGTGGGCACGCTCGCTTGCACGGCGACCGTGGGCCCCGGCGCGCTGCGAACGGGCGCCACCGGTTCTGCCACGTGCGGCACCGACACACCGGTGGCCAGCGAGACCGAAGGCCAGAAGGTCGGCCAGTTGAACAAGGCACGTGCGTACACCGGTTCGCCCCTCAGGTCACCGTGTTGCACATGCAGCTGCATGGGCTCGTCAGCGTTGCGGCGGCAGTGGTCAGCGATGCTCGCGACCGTGGCGCCAAACACCGCTTCCAGCCCCATGTTGCGCAGGGCTGGCACGTTCAGACCCAGCTGTTCCAGCGCACCGCGGTTGGCACCGAGGATGCTGCCGTCGGGCGACAAGGCGATCATGGCTTCGCGCACGGTGCCCAGCATCTCGCGGCGTACATGGAAGTGCAGCCGCAGGCCGTGGCGGAACTTGTCGCTGAACCACTGGTTCTCGATCATGCGTGCCGACATGGTCACCATCGCCAACGTGTGCGGGTGGTACGAGAGCTGATGCCCGCTCACGTCGAGCACACCCATCATCTGCCCGGTGTGGTCGAAGATCGGTGAGGCCGAGCACGTCAGGAAGCGGTTGGCCATCAGGAAGTGTTCGTTGGCATGAACCAGCGTGGGCGCTTCGGTGAAGAGTGCCGTGCCCACCGCATTCGTGCCCTTGGTCGACTCGGCCCAGTTGACGCCTGGGGCCAGGGCCACCTGCTGCACACGTTCGAGAAACCCGTTGTCGCCCACGGCATGCAAGATGTTGCCCTGCGTGTCGGTGAGCGCGACGAGGCTCTTGGTGAAGAGGATTTGCTCGAACAGCATTTCCATCACCGGGGTGGCGTGCTCGAACAGGCGGTGGTGCTGCTCGCGTACCTGGCGCGCGCCGTAGGCTGAAATGGGGTTCAGCTCGGGAATGGCGGTTTCTGTCAGGCCCATCGCCCGGCAGCGCTCGTGAGAGTGCTCAATGGCCAGCAGATGGTCGGGGCTGTGCGCGATCTCGAACGGCCTCGCACCGGAGGCGAGTGAGCTCGCAGCGTGTCGATCCATGGGGGTCTCCTTGTCCTGCGGGCAGGCGTTCGGACGGGGCGGTCCGCTGCGTGGCCGGGGCTGCGCCATTTTGCGTCAGTTTGGTGTTTGGTTGCTCGCTGGGAGTCTGTCGGACTTGGCGAGCGTCGGCTGCAATTTGGCCGCAGCAGTCCATTTTTCACCGGCTTTTGGTCCCATAGCTACGGCTATGGGCCTGCAAACCCGGCAAAAACTGTCCTTGCTGGGGCCAAATTTCGCTTCGACGCCCCAAGTCCGACAGGCTCCTAGAGCCGCTGTCACAATCGCCCGGGTTTCCCCTCAGGGCACAAGGCACGGTGTTGAAACGATCAAGCGGGTCTGGGTTTTCCAAGGTGTGGCTGCTGGCGGCGGCCTGTCTGCTGCTCAGCGCCGGCGCCGAATGGCAGCGCTGGTCGCCCACGCCGGCCGCCGTGGCCCTGAGCGTGGCACCTGATTCGGCACGTGCGTTCACGTTGCAGCAGCGCTCCAGCACCACCATTCCCATGCCGGCTGGCGTGCCGGCTGCACATGCCAGTGCCCTGGCTGCGTTGCCCAGCGGTGAGCTGCTCGCCTGCTGGTGGGCCGGCCAGCGCGAAAGTGCACCCGATGTGCGCCTGTACATGGCCCGCTGGCGCGACGGCCGCTGGAGCGAGCCGCGGGTGATGGTCGACCGCGGCACCCTCG
>JACMKW010000308.1 GCA_014379885.1 Rhizobacter sp. | reverse complement strand
TCGGCCGCTATCAATTGGAGGCCGCGATTCAATCGGCGCGTGGCGTGCGCCGCAGCACGGGCTGTGCCGATTGGGCAGCCATCGAGCAGTTGTACGAACGCGCTTGGGTCTGGAGCCCGACGCGGCGGTGCGCGACTTTCCTCAGCAGCTGCATGACGGCTTGATGACCGTCAAAAAACCCCGTTAAAGCCGGGCTATTCGAACGATCGGAAACAGGCCGCTCCCATAGAATCTCGTCCATCGAAGGCGCCAACCGACCGCACGATTGGGCGGACACCCGGGAACCCGTAACCCAGCGCCGAGAGAGACCGTCAAGGCCGCGTACGCAATTGAGCGACTCGCCGCCATGCCCGGAAGACCGAGCCCGCCACCAGCAATGGTTGCGGGCTTTTCTTATGGCGCGGGCTTGTTGCTGCTGATGGCGGGCTATGAACCGATGCGGCTGAGCGCCTCGGAAATTGCGGCTTGGTCATGAGGGCGCACCAGGCGAGCCACTTCCTTGCCATCGCGCAGAAAAACGAGCGTGGGCCACAGCTTCACGCCGAACGACCGGCCGAGCGGGCGACCGGGGCCGTCTTCCACTTTCAGGTGCTGCACCTGCGCATGACTGGCCAAGGCCGCATCGACCACCGGTTGTGCCGCGCGGCAATAGCCGCACCAGTTGGTGCCGAAGTCGAGCACGGTGGCGCCCGACAGGGCCTCGATGTCGCTGCGCGCGGGTTGTGCGACAGCGTAGGCGGTGGGTTGGGGCATGGCGGTCTAAGTACTGTGGTGACGGTGAACTTGAGCCATCTGCTTGCTGCGGTAATCGCCTTGCCGCTCGAACATCCAGCCCGGGTACTCGGGTGGCAAGCGGCTCACTTCGTCGAGCGCCTTCAGTTCATCGCTGCTCAGCGCCAGGCGGGTGGCGCCGATGTTGTCAGCGAGCTGATCGGGCCGCTTGGCACCGACGATCACGCTGGTGACCTGTGGCTGATGCAGCAGCCACGACAAAGCCACCTGGGCCACCGACACGTCGTGTTCTTCAGCGATGGGGCGCATGGCTTCGATGCAGGCGTCAACGCGTTTGCGGTGAACTGGCGGAAAATCGAAACCGGCACGGCGGCTGCCCTCTTCGGCGGCCTGCCCTGGCGCAAACTTGCCGCTCAGGAGCCCGCCGGCCAGGGGGCTCCACACCATCAGGCCCACACCCTCGCTGCGCAGCATGGGCACGATCTCGCGCTCCAGGTCGCGGCCGGCCACGGTGTAGTAAGCCTGCAGTGACTCGAAGCGTGCGAGGCCCAGTCGCTCTGACACGCCCAGCGCCTTGACGATCTGCCACGCTGCCCAGTTCGACACGCCCACATAACGCACGTGGCCGTGGCGCACCAGCTGGTCGAGCGCGCGCACGGTCTCTTCGATCGGCGTGGCGGGGTCGAAGCCGTGGATCTGGTACAGGTCGATGTGGTCAAGCTGCAGGCGCTTGAGGCTGGCCTTCACGCCGTCGAGGATGTGGCTGCGCGAGTTGCCGCGAGCGTTGGCGCCCGGGCCGGTTTCACCGAACACCTTGGTCGCGACCACCACGCTCTCGCGCGGCACCTTGAGGTTCTTCAACGCCTGGCCGGTGATCTGCTCGGAGGCACCGTTGGCGTACACATCGGCGGTGTCGATGAAGTTGATGCCGGCGTCGAGCGCCTGGCCGACCAGTCGCTCGGCGTCAGCTTGTTGCAGCGTGCCGATCTTGCTCCAGAGGTCGTTTCCGCCGCCGCCGAAGGTCATGGTGCCCAGGCACAACTCAGACACAAAAAGGCCGGTGCGGCCGAGAGGAAGGGTGCGCATGCTGGGTGCTCCGTCAACAAGAAGAAAACCGGGCGACAAGCCCGGTGACGAAGAACAGCATAGGCGCTGCCGGAAGATTCTGCAGCCGCGGGGCGATTGACCGTGTCGGCCTCAACCCGGCTTGCGAAAGCCGCCTTCGACCCAGGCCGCCGCGCTGGTTGCATTGAGCTTGAAGGAAGCCGAGACCCGCTGCTGCGCGACCGGCTCGCCGGCTGCATCGACGGCAGCCAGCACGGCGTGCGGGTCGTCTTCGTCGGGCACGATGTCGAGCGTCACCTGCCAGCGGCCGGCATCGGTGTCGACCATCACCTGCTTGTGCAATTGGGCATGCAACTGCTGCTCGTGGCGGCGGATCACTTCACTGGCGGTTTTCACCAGGGTGTTGAAGGCCGCACTGTCGAGCGGCTTCGGGTTCTTCTTGTCGCGGCCCATGGTCCACGGGCCAACCAGCGCCGGCTCGGCCTGGCCAAGCTTCAGCATCTCGACCGCCCAGCCGTCGTCGTCTTCGTTCTTGACGACGCGGGCCGTCCAGCCGTTGTCGCGCCAGAGGCGGTCTTGCATCACGGGGTCGCTATCGGGTGCAGTGTTTGAAGTCATGCACCCGATGCTAGTTCACCGTAAGTCAGTCGGTCCGGCGCCGGGCCGCCCCAAGCCGGACGGCGCCCCTTGGGGGCTGAGCCCGGACATGAACAGTCCAGTGGACTGTTCATGCCTGGCGAAGGGCTGGGCCTGTGGCCCAGCGCGGCCTGCAAGGCGGCAGCGACGCGACTGGGGGGCCTCAGTCATCTTTCCCGCCGAAGATGCCGAGCAATGCCAAGAGAGACTGGAACACGTTGTAGATGCTCAAGTACACACCCAGCGTGGCGGTGATGTAGTTGGTTTCCAGGCCGTCTTGCACCCGCTTCAGGTCATACAGGATGAAGGCCGAGAAGATGCCGATGGCGACCACCGACAAGGTGATCATCAGCGCGCTCGACTGCAGGAAGATGTTGGCAATGCCGGCCACCAGCAGCATCACGGCGCCGATGAACAGCCACTTGCCCATGGCCGACAAATCGCGCTTGATCACCGACGACAGCGTGGCCATGCCAAGGAAGATGGCGCCCGTGCCCGCGAAGGCCGTCATCACCAGCCCGGCCCCGTTGGACAGGCCGAGCACCGAGCCCACCAGACGCGACAGCATCAAGCCCATGAAGAAGGTGAAGCCCAGCAGCACCGGCACACCAGCGGCCGAGTTCTTGGTCTTTTCGATGGCGTACATGAACCCGAATGCGCCCACCAGGAACACCACCAGGCCGATGCCCGGTGACATGGCCCGTGTGATGCCGGTGGCCACGCCGATCCAGGCACCGAGCACGGTGGGCACCATGGACAGCGCAAGAAGCCAATAGGTGTTGCGCAGCACGGCGTTGCGCTGCTCGACCGAGCCGGCACCCGCATAGGGCTGGCTTGTCTGAACGTTGTAGTTCATGAGAACTCCTTGGTTGTGAAACGAACGAAACTGAAAAGCACGGTCTTCTTCAGGAAGAACGCGCGAGCGCCAGCCGCTTGGCGCGCGCGCGGATGTTGAGCGCCTCTACGCCCAGCGAGAACGCCATGGCAGCGTAGATATAACCTTTGGGCACGTGTGCGTCGAAGGCCTCGGCGGTGAGCGCCATGCCCACCATCACGAGAAACGCCAGCGCGAGCACCTTGACCGAAGGATGGTGATCGACGAAGTCGCCGATCGGCTTGGCGGCAAACAGCATCACACCGACCGACACTACCACCGCAGCCACCATTACGCTGAGCTGGTCGACCATGCCCACGGCCGTGATGACCGAGTCGAGCGAGAACACGATGTCGATGACGGCGATCTGGCCGATGATGCTCCAAAACATCTTCTTGCCCGCCGCCTTCAGGGCTGCGGGGTCGGCGGCGCGCGGCCCAGCCTCTTCACGCGCCTCGACTTCGACAAAGATTTCATGCGAGGCTTTGTAAAGCAGGAACAGGCCACCGAGTAGCAACACGATGTCACGCCCGCTGATGGCTTGGTCCGCCACGCTGAACAGGTCGGCAGTCAGGCCCATCACCCAGCTCAGCGAGAACAGCAGCAGAAGGCGGGTCAACATCGCAAAGCCCAGGCCCAGGCGGCGTGCCAGATCTCGCTGCTCTTGTGGCAGGCGCCCGACCAGGATCGAAATGAAGATGATGTTGTCGACACCGAGCACGATTTCGAGCGCGGTAAGCATCGCAAACGCGATCCAGATGTTGGGGTCGAAAAGGAATTCCATGACTAGCGAATCTAGGCGCCAAGACACTTCGCGTAAAGTCGTTGTTTTGGAAGCATGGGTTCGCATAAACCGCAGCATCAGGCGCCATCATGAACTTCAAGCACCTCTATTACTTCTGGGCCACGGCCAAGGCCGGCGGAGTGATGCGCGCGGGCGAACAGCTGCACACCACGCCCCAAACCCTGTCGGCCCAGATCAAGCTGCTGGAAGAACGGCTTGGTTGCGCGCTCTTTCGCAAGAGTGGGCGCAAGCTCGAACTGACCGAGCAGGGCCGCACCGCGCTGGGCTATGCCGACCAGATCTTTGCCCTGAGCGCCGAATTGGAAGGTGCGATCGGCCAAGCCCGCGACGGCCCGATGGCGCTCGACTTCCGGGTGGGCATTGCCGACCAGGTGCCCAAAGCCATTGCCTACCGGCTGATTGAGCCGGCGCTCAAGGTCTCGGGGGTGCGCCTGATCTGCCACGAAGGCAAGATGCAAGACCTGCTGGCGCAGATTTCGGTGCACCGGCTCGACCTGGTGATCGCCGACGAACCCATGGGCAAGAACCTGAGCGTGAAGGCCTTCAACCACGCGCTGGGCACCACGGCCATGAGTTTCTTTGCCACCCCGGCGTTGAAACAATCGCTGAACGGGCGTTTCCCCAAGTGCCTGGAGGGCGCTCCGATGCTGGCGCAAGGCGCGGCCTCGGCGATGCGCCAGCGGCTGGAACTCTGGCTGGCAGAGCAAGGCCTGCACCCGCGCCTGATCGGGGAATTCGACGACGCCGCGCTGATGCTCGCCTTCGGCCGTGAAGGCCAGGGCGTGTTCATGTCGCCCACGGTGTTGGAAGACGAGACCTGCGCGCAGTACGGCGTGACGGTGCTGGGGCGCACCACCGAGCTGGTGGAAGAATTTTTTGCGATCTCGGTCGAGCGCCGCATCACGCACCCCTGTGTGGTGGCGATCACCGAAGCGGCGCGCGGGCGTTTCTTGAGCTGAGCACATGTCGGGCATCGGGCCCGATGCGGATCCAAAAACCTCAAGCCCCGCCGCTACATTGGCGGAACAGAGGGAGCAAGGATGGGGTCCTGAGCAGCCCGCGTCAGAAACGTGCTTTCAACCGAGGCCACAGCATGTTGAGCGCGAGGCCGCACAGCACCAACGCCGCGGCACCCAGCTTCCAGCCCGGCAGCGGCTCGGCCAGCATCACGCTCGCCGACGCCATGCCGAACACCGGCACCAGCAAGGCCATGGGTGTGATGCTGGCCGCCGGGTGGCGCGCCAGCAGCCAGCCCCAGGCGGCGTAGCCGAAGAGCGTGTTGCCGAGCGATTGGTAGGCGACCGCCGCCCAGGTCGCCGCATCTGCGCTCGCCAGCCCTCCCACGATCGCCTGCGGTCCCTCGAAGAACAGCGACAGCGCGAGGAGCGGCGGCGCCGTGAACAGGCTCGCCCAGGCGACGTAAGCGAGCATATTGGCTTCGGGGTTGGCGCGCGCGACGATGTTGCCGCCGGCCCAGCCCGCCGCCGCGCCGAGGACCAGCATGAGCCCGAGCGGCGTCGCGTCGCCGCCGGCTTTGACGGCGATCAGGAGAATGCCCGCCGCCGCCAGCCCGACCGCAAGCCACTGGAACGGCTGGACGCGCTCGCCGGTGATGCGCATCGCCAGCGCGATGGTGAAAAACACCTGGCTCTGGATCACGAGCGCAGCGAGGCCGGGCGAGATGTCGTGGCGCATCGCGATAAACAGCAGCCCGAATTGGGCGACGCCGATGAGGAGGCCATAGGCGGCGAGGCGGCGCCACGGGACGTCAGGGCGCTTGATGAAGAAGACCACGGGGAACGCGGCGAAGGTGAAGCGCAGCGCGGCGAAGAGCAGTGGCGGCAGATCGTCGAGGCCGACGCGGATGACGACGAAGTTGACGCCCCAGACGGCGGCGACCGCCAGCGCGAGGAGCAGATGCGATAGGGGCAGCACGGCGGTCTTCACCCGGCCGGCTGTAGGCGGCGGTGCCGCGCGTGCCAACACGGAGCATGGCAAGGGCATTCAGGCCACCGCAGCGACCCCCGCGGGCCGTGCCTCACGGGTATCGTATCGAAAAACGATAAATTAGCTTGACGAATATCGATAAGTGACATATCGAACATCAATAAACATGTCGGAGCCGGTCATGCCCCCTGAATCTCCCGTCCTGCAGCTGTTCCAGAGAGTCTTGCGGCTGCTGGTCTGGCTCAACCTGCTGTTCGCGGTCGCGGTTGTCGCGGCTTTTGGAGCGCTGCTCGTCGCGCCCGAGCGCTTCATGGCGCTGCTGGGATCGCGCGATCCGTCTGTGGCGCTCATCGCCGGGATGCGGCTGCTGGCCGTCATCGGCGTCGCCTCGGTGCCGCTCGCGCACATCGTCCTGACGCGGCTGCTCGCCATTGTCGCGACCGTGCGCGACGGGGATCCGTTTGTCGCCGAGAACGCGGCCCGGCTGAGGCGGATGGCCTGGGCGCTGCTCGGGCTCGAAGCGATGCACCTCGTGGCGATCGCGGTCGCGGTGAGGGTGTCGGACGCCAGCAACAAGCTCGACTGGAGCTTCTCGTTCACCGGCTGGCTGGCGGTGCTGCTGCTGTTCGTGCTCGCCGAGGTGTTCGCGCATGGCTCGCGGCTG
>JACMKW010000307.1 GCA_014379885.1 Rhizobacter sp. | reverse complement strand
GCATCCGCTACACCTCGATGAGCCTGCCGTACCACATCGGCAACGGCTGGTTCGGCGGCCTGCTGCCTGCAACTGGGTTGGCCATCGTGGCGCAGACGGGCAACATGTACAACGGCCTCTGGTACCCGATCATCTTTGCCCTGATCACCTTCGTGGTGGGCATGATGTTTGTCAAGGAAACCAAGGACGTGGACATCTACGCCAAGGACTGAACCATGTGGAAATATGTTGTGGGGTTTGTGGTCTTTGCTGCGCTGACCCTTTGGTTGCTCAGCAAAGGGGGTGACGTCGACATGAGTGGCGAAAAGCACAATGTCGACGCCGCACCCGCGGAAGCGGCCTCGGCCCCCGCATCGGCCGCGTCGAAGTAGACGACGCGCGCTTCGCTCGGCAAGAAGCCGGCCAGTCTCAGGACTGAGCCGGCTTTTTCTTGTCGGTGATATGGGTTGGGATTTGAGGTGTGATTTGCAGTTGCGCAAGGCAACGCATGCACAGGCAACTGTTGAACTGCGCACGCAGCGCCTGCGTGGTGGCGGCTGACAGCGTGAAGGTGCCGCAAGGGCAGGGCTCGGTGTCAGCAGCTCCGCAGTGAAACGCCTGGCCGCAGCGTGGGCAGCTGGCGTTGGCTGAACTCACCTCAGGTGCGACGGCGCCGTGCGAGCACGGCCGTGGCGAGCGCCAGGCCGCTCAGCCACACCCAACCGAGGGCACCACCGCCGGAGTCGCCGCCGCTTGGGGTCGGCGTGGGCGTTGGCGTACCCACTTGGCCGCTGAGCGGAACCACGCGCGTGAAGGTGGTGCCGGAGCCCTGCACCCGCATCGACAACGTCAACGATGCTGCGTACGCGGCCATGTCGGGCGCAGAGAACCGCACCGAGATGCGGCATGACGTGGTCGTGAGCAAGGTGCTCGCGGCCAGGGTCTGCGCGCTGCAGCTGTCAGTCGTCAACGTGAACCGGGCAGCACCGCTGCCGGTGATCGTGACACCGGTGCCATTGGGAATAGTCAGCGCACCGGAGGTGATCGAATTGCTCAGGTCGACCGGCAGTGCCGTGGTGTTCGTGTTGATGGCGCTGGCGGTGAACGTGAGCAGCGCCACGCTGGTCTTGGGTGTGTCGGCGAGGTAGGCCGAGATATCACCGATCTGTGTGGGGCTCAATTGGCTGAACTGCCCCATGACACCGCTGTAGTTCCCGCCGATAGCCGTGCCGAAACGAGAGATGGCGCGATCAAAGGTGACCGCGGTGAAGATCGGAGTGTTCGTGTTGGCAGGGCTGCCGGTGGCGATGCGGTTGCGGCGCTCCTGCACGTTGTGGCAGTTGGTGCAGGTGCCGAGCTGCGGAAAGACCCCCGACTCGTTCGCCGTATCTTCGAACAGCCGTTTGCCGGCGGCCGGATCCCCTGAAGTCTGAGCACTGCTGGGCGCCGCCCACAGCGCCAGGCAAGCCATGGCCGCTCCAGCCAGCAGCCAGCGCGTCGGGATTCGTTCGAGGAAGTTCATGCGTTGAAGGGCGGGCGCGCCCCCCCGGTTTGGTGAGTGGCTGATTTCATCGCGCCCGCACGCGTGTGTGCGGGGCAGGTTGTTACGCCGTGTGTTGCCCGGTTGCGGCCTTGAGCCGGCCTTGCGTGCACGCCTGTCCACCATGTGTGTGGTGTTTGGCAGAGCGAGGCCCAGGCAGCGCTGGTGGCCCTTCACGCCTGGATGCGTCTGCTTACCAGCCGTGGCACGCATCCAACGAGTTCAGCAGCTGATCACGGCTTGCTGAAGAGCCCGATGTGCAGCTCGCGCAGCAGATTCTTCTGCACCTTGCCCATGGTGTTGCGCGGCAGCTCGCTCACCACGTAAACGCGTTTGGGCACCTTGAAGTTGGCGATGCGGTTCTTCAGGTTTTGCATGATGGCCGCATCGTCCAGCGTAGCGCCCGGCTTGGCCACCACCACCGCCACCCCGGCTTCGCCGAAGTCGGGGTGCGGCACACCCACCACGGCGCTTTCGGCCACACCGGGCATCTCGTTGATGAAGCCCTCGATCTCGGCCGGGTAGACGTTGTAGCCGCCCGAGATGATGAGGTCTTTGCTGCGGCCCACGATGTTCACGTAGCCTTGCGCGTCGATCTTGCCCACGTCGCCGGTCTTGAACCAGCCGTCGGTGGTGAACTCGTCCTTGGTTTTTTCGGGCATGCGCCAGTAGCCGGTAAAGACGTTGGGGCCACGCACCTGGATGCCTCCCACTTCACCCGTGGGGCAGGGCTGGCCGGCGTCGTCGCTGACTCGCAGACCCACGCCCGGCAGAGGGAAACCGACCGTGCCACCGAGCCGTTCGCCGTCTGAAGCCAGGTAGGGGTTGGAGGTGAGGATGGCGGTCTCGCTCATGCCGTAGCGCTCGACGATGGTGTGGCCCGTGCGCTCACGCCATTCATTGAAGGTTTCGATCAGCAAAGGCGCCGAGCCGGCCAGGAAGAGCCGCATGGGCTTGCAAGCCTCGCGCGTGAGCCCCGGCTCGGCCAGCATGCGCACGTACAGCGTGGGCACGCCCATGAACACCGTGGCGCGGGGAAGCTGCGCCACCACCGTTTTCGGGTCGAACTTCGAGAGCCAGATCATCTTGCTGCCGGTGATCAGCGCACCCTGCGCGGCGACGAAGAGGCCGTGCACGTGGAACAAGGGCAGGGCGTGGATCAGCACGTCACCAGCCTTCCAGCCCCAGTAGTCTTTCAGCGTGAGCGCGTTGCTCAAGATGTTGCCGTGCGTGAGCATCGCGCCCTTGCTGCGCCCGGTGGTGCCGCTGGTGTAGAGGATGCAGGCCAGGTCGTCGGTCTTGCGTTGTGCCGGCGTGTGCTGGTCGCTGTGATGCGCCGCACGTTCGAGCAGGCTGCCGCTGCGGTCTTCGTTCAGCGTGAACACATGCGCGGTGCCGGCCTTGAACGCGATCTGGCTGACCCAGCCGAAGTTCTTGCCCGAACACACCACCACCGCGGGCTCGGCGTTGGCGATGAAGTACTCGATCTCGGCCGCCTGGTAGGCGGTGTTGAGCGGCAGGTACACGAAGCCCGCGCGCAGCACGGCGAGGTACAGCATCAGCGCTTCGACCGACTTTTCGGTCTGCACCGCCACGCGGCTGCCGGTGGGCAGCTTGAGCGAGTCGAGCAGGTTGGCCAGCATGGCGGTGGCGCGGTCGAGGTCGCGCCAGGTGTAGACGCTCGGCGCGTGGTCGTCACTCCCATCCGCTGTTTCGATGGCGATGCTGTCGAGGTCTTGCGGAAAACCGCCGCGCAGTGCGGCGAAGAGGCTTTGGTTCACTGAGTTCATTCCAGCGTGGCTCCCGAGCGCTTCACCACGTCAGCCCAGCGCTTGATCTCGCTGTTGACGAACTTGCCGAACGCATCGCCATACAGATTGGGTGTGTCGGTGCCCAGGCCGTTCCAGATCTTGCGCAGCTCGTCGGAGCCGAGTGCCTTGGCCATCTCGGTGCGCATGGCTTCCACCAGTTCTTTGGGTGTGCCCTTGGGCGCCCACAGGCCGTACCAGGTGGCCACGTCATAACCGGGCACGCCGGCCTCTGCATTCGTGGGCACATCGGGGAAACCGGGTGCGCGTTTGTCAGCGGCCACAGCGAGCGCCTTGATGCGGCCGTTCTTGATGTGCGCCGCCGAGGAGCCCAGGCCGTCGAACATCATGTCCACCTGCCCAGCGATCAGGTCTTGCAAGGCCGGGCCCGCACCGCGGTAAGGGATGTGGGTGATGAAGGTCTTGGTCTGCAGCTTGAAAAGCTCGCCCGCCAGGTGGTGCGAGGTGCCGTTGCCAGCCGAGCCGTAGTTGAGCTTGCCGGGGTTCCTTCGCACGTACTCGAGAAAGCCTTTGAGGTCGGTGACCGGCACGCGCGTGGGGTTGACCACGATCACCTGCGGCACGCTGGAGATCAGGCCCACGGGGATGAAGTCGGCCTCGAGGTTGTAGTCGAGCTTGGGGTACATGGACGGCGCGATGGTGTGGTGCACCGCGCCCATGAAGAAGGTGTAGCCATCAGCCGCCGCTTTCGATGCGATGGTGGCGCCCACCGTGCCGCCAGCGCCGCCGCGGTTGTCGTTGAGGAATTGTTTGCCGGTGTTGCGCGAGAGGATGCCGGTGAGCGGCCGCGCAAAGGCATCGGTGCCACCACCCGCCGGGAAGGGCACGACGATGGTGACGGGCTTGTTGGGCCAGGCCGTTTGCGCGCCCACCCAGGGGCTGGCGATCAAGGCGGCTGTGCCGGCGAGAAAGTGGCGGCGGGGTGTACTGCGGTGAGAGTTCATGCGCGTCTCCTGTGTTGTCGGTGAAAGCGTCAAATCAGCGAGGCGACGGTGCGCGAATGCGCCACCTTGCCGTTGACGAATTGTTCGTGGCTCGCTTCGATCTTGTGCAGGTCGTAAAGGTAATTGACCATCATGCCGAACGACTGTTTCACCCCTTTGCGCGACAGGTCGCCCAAGAGGTTGAGGCGCTCCAGCCGCGCGCCGTTGTCGAGGTGAAAGCGCGCTACCGCGTCGCCCTGCGGCGTGGCACTGTGCTGCACCAGGTAGGCCGCGCACAGACGGCTCAGGGCTTCGCGGTCGGTGTCGTTGAGTGATTGCAGCCGTGTGGCGTCGGCCAGCGCGCCGAGGTTGCCGTCGGTGGTAGCGAGCAAGTGTTCACGCGCGGCAGTGAGACGTTCGCTGTTCCCCTTGCGCGCATCGCCGGGCGCCTCGCCAGGGCTCAGCAGCCACTTGGCAAAACCAGGGATGGGCGAGAGTGTGCAAAAGCGCTTGAGCTGCGGCAGCTCTCGCTGCAATTGTTCGGCCACGCGCTTGATCAGAAAGTTGCCCAGCGACACGCCGCGCAAACCCGGCTGGCAATTGCTGATGGAGTAGAAAGCCGCCACCTTGTACTGACTCGGTGTGAGCGTGGGCTGTGCGTGTTTGTCGATCAGCGGCGCAATGGTCGCCGGCATCTCGGGCAACAGCGCCACTTCCACAAAGATCAGCGGCTCGTCGGGCAGCTGCGGGTGAAAGAACGCGAAGCAGCGGCGGTCGGGTTGCAGGCGGCGGCGCAGGTCGTCCCAACCGTCTATCTCATGCACCGCCTCGTGGCGAATGAGCTGTTCCAGCAAGTGCGCCGGCGAGTGCCAGTCCACCTGCTGCATC
>JACMKW010000306.1 GCA_014379885.1 Rhizobacter sp. | reverse complement strand
TGAAGACAAGTGCCTGGATCCAGGCCAATGAAAGGAACAACGTGCTGGTGGGCCTGGCCGGCGGACTGCGCGGACGGGCACAGATCGGCAAGGGCATGTGGGCCATGCCCGACCTGATGGCTGCGATGCTCGAGCAAAAGATCGCTCACCCCAAGGCCGGTGCCAACACCGCCTGGGTGCCATCGCCCACCGCCGCCACGCTGCATGCGCTGCACTACCACCAGGTGAAGGTGTCCAAGGTGCAAAAAGAACTGGAGAAGACCGATGCTGACGGCGCGCGCACCGAGCTGCTCAACGGCCTGCTGCAAATCCCGGTGGTGAAACACGCCACCTGGTCGCCCGCCGAGCGCCAGCAAGAGCTCGACAACAACGTGCAAGGCATCCTCGGCTACGTGGTGCGCTGGGTCGACCAGGGTGTGGGCTGCTCCAAGGTGCCCGACATCCATAACATCGGCCTGATGGAAGACCGCGCCACGCTGCGCATCAGCAGCCAGCACATCGCAAACTGGCTGCACCACGGCGTGGTGAGCGAAGCGCAGGTGAAGTCCACCTTCGAACGCATGGCCGCGGTGGTCGACAAGCAAAACGCCGGTGATGCGCTGTACAAGAACATGGCGGGCAACTTCAAGACCTCGGCTGCGTACAAGGCGGCGTTGGAGCTGGTGTTCAAGGGCAAGCAGCAACCCAGCGGTTACACCGAGCCGCTGTTGCATGCATGGCGGTTGAAGGTGAAGGCTGGCGCCTGATCGGCCGGTCTTGGTCTTGCATTAATGAATCAACGGCGCCTGCGGGCGCCGCTTTTCATGATTCATAGGGGGCCGCGCGGCAGATGGCGAGCCAGGTGCCAAACTTGCAGCACGTCGA
Source organism: Rhizobacter sp. (assembly GCA_014379885.1). The sequence continues at coordinate 1,990 of JACMKW010000306.1, read as the reverse complement.
TGTCTTCACCCCGCACGCGGTAAGTGACGAGGTAATTCTTGTGCACGACGAGTTCTCGCGTGTCTTGGTAGGCACCTGCTCGGCCCAGCAATGGAAATTCTTGCAGCCGTGCCACCTTCTCTGCAACGACCTTGACGAACTCGGTGGCCGCAGCGGGCTTGTCTGCTGCAATTCGATCAGCGATTCTGCCGAGGTCAGCCAATGCGCGGCGCGTCCAGCGCAGCCTCACTTCGCGCGCCGCCGCGCGGATGGCTTGGCGGCTGCAGGTCGTGCTTTGCCGTGGCCATGCCTGGCAAAGACAGCCGCCACCGCATCGTCCTTTGCAAAGTCGCCCTCGTCGGCTGCTTGCACGGCGGCTTTCAGGTCTTCGATCTGCGGCATGCGCCACTCGAAATAGCTGGCCAATGCCTCCATCGCCACATAGCTCTTCGTGCGACCGGTGAGCTGGGCGTAAGCCTCCATCTTGTCTTTCAGTTCATTCGGCAAACGAACGCTGACCTGGGTGTCTTTCAATGCGGTGGACATGGTATGGCTCTGTGGTGTCGGGCAATGTCATGCAATGTAGTGCATCGGGATTTCATGCGGGAAACTCCCCTCCCCCTTGGCGCCAAGCGCCATCGTTTGGCGCGGATTGCCACTTACGCGCAAGCGTTCATTCGTTCGAGAATTTCCTGCATCAGCAGCACCGTCTCGCAGTGGCCGGGCGCTGGTCGCCGAGCACTTCGCTCGGCGCCATCACAACATTCCCATGCAGGAGACAAGCCCCATGACCCGTTCTTCCCGTTTCACCCGCACCCTGTGCAGCGCCGCCCTCGTGGCCGGCCTGTCGCTGGGCTTCGCCCAGGGCGCTGCCGCGGCCGACACCTACACGCAGACCAAGTACCCCGTGGTGCTGGTGCACGGCGCCTTTGGCTTTGATGCCATCGGCCCGGTGAACTACTGGTACGGCATTCCGAACACGCTGCGCAGCGGCGGTGCCGTGGTCTACACGCCCAGCATGTCGGGCGCAGCCACCTCGGAGGCCCGCGGTGAACAACTGCTGCGCCAGTTGCGTGCCTACAAGGCTGCCTATGGCCACCAGAAGTTCAACCTCGTGGGTCACAGCCATGGCGGTGCCACTGCACGCTACGTGGCAGCCGTGGCGCCCGAGCTGATCGCCTCTGTCACCACCGTGGGCGCGCCGCATGCCGGCAGCAAGGTGGCCGACGTTTTGAAGGCCGTGACCTCGTGGACGGGCACCACCGGCCTCGTGTCCTCTATCGCCAACGGCCTTTCAGCAACCATCGCCTTCCTCTCGGGCTCGCCCGAGCTGCCCCAGGATGCGCTGGGCTCGCTGCAATCGCTCAACACCGCGGGCGCGGCCGATTTCAACCGCCGCTTTCCGCAAGGCGCACCCACCTCGCCGTGCGGCCAGGGCCCAGCCTCCGTCAACGGCATTCGCTACTGGTCGGTGGGCGGCACCAGTGTCGCCACCAATGTGTTTGACATCAGCGATGCCTTGCTGGTGACCACCGGCGCCGTCTTCGGCTTCGAGCAGAACGATGGCTTGGTAAGCCAGTGCTCCAGCCATTGGGGCACGGTGCTCAAAGACAACTACGCCTGGAACCACCTGGACGAGGTGAACCAGGCCTTCGGTTTGCGCGGCCTCTTCTCGCAAGACCCGGTGGCTTTCTACCGCAGCCAGGCCAACCGCTTGAAGGCTGCCGGCCTGTGAAGGCGCTGCCACGGCGTGCGCTGCTGCTGGCAGCGTTTGTGCTGCTGAGCGCGGCCTTGCTGTGGCTGCGGAGCGAGCGTGTGCCGTCACAAGCGGCCACGCCCGTTTTTACCGACTGGAACTTCAGCCCCTTTGCCGAAGGCAAGCCGCTGGACGCCGTGCAACACAACGCAGACGCCGCGCGCGCGGCTGACGCGGCCCGCGCGCGTGTGCTCAAGGTGTGGGACAGCGGCTCGCTGCGTGGCTCCGACCTCGATGGAGACTGGGGCTTGTGGC
>JACMKW010000305.1 GCA_014379885.1 Rhizobacter sp. | reverse complement strand
TGCCGATCGACCGGACCTTCCCGTTTGAAGAGGCCTCACAGGCACTCGCCCACATGGCCCACAACGCACACTTCGGCAAGGTCGTGCTGACTTTGCCCTGAGAGCCTGAGAGTCTTTCGTTCATGCCCGCTCATCACGCCAAAAACCACCCGCTCGTCGTTGCAAATGCTCGCCATAGCCCGAGCTATGGCTGCGCTTTGCGCCTAGATCGGGCGCCTTTTGGCGCGCTGCTCGGGCACGCCCGAAAAACTCTCAGGCTCTGATGCCCCACACCTCACATCCCCCACGAGACATCGCGCCGCTCTGGCTGCTGAGCGCGCTGCCGGCGGTCGGCCTGTTTGCGTCGTCGGCCTACCTGCCTTCGCTGCCTGCGATGGCACGCGACTTCGGCGTGCCCATCGGCCAGGTGCAGCTCACCGTCACTGCCTACCTGGGCGCCATGGCGGCCTCGATGCTGGTGGTCGGCCCCTGGAGCGACCGCGTGGGCCGCCGCCGTGTGGGCCTGATCTCGCTGTGGGTTTTTCTGCTGGGCAGCGTAGCCGCCTGGCTGGCCGACAGCATCACCACGCTGATCATCGCGCGCATGGTGCAAGGTGTTGGCGCGAGCGGTGGCAACGTGCTCTCACGCTCGATGGTGCGTGATGCCATGAACGACGTTGACGCCGCCCGCGCCAGCGCACACCTGGGCATGTCAATCGCCATCGCGCCCATCGTCGCGCCAATGATCGGTGGGCTGGTGCAGCAAAGTTTTGGCTGGCGCGCCAACCTGCTGCTGTTCACGCTGATGGGCGCGGTGTTGTGCGCAGCGGCCATTCGCGGCCTGGTCGAAACCCTGCCCGTGGCGCGCCGCCACGCCCATGGCGGCTGGCGCCTGCTGCTGGGTTATGTGCAGCTGGTGCGCACACGTCGCTTCATGGCCAACACCTTGCCCGTGGCGCTGGGCGCGCTGGCCATCTTTGCCTACAACACCCAGTTGCCGGTGCTGCTGATCGACGGGCTGCACGTGAGCGCGGCAGCCTTCGGCATTTACGGCGCCATGCCACCCATCGGCTACGTGACGGGCAACTTCATCACCACGCAGATCGCGGCGCGGGTGTCGCAGCGGCGCCTGATCGAATCGGGCTGCCTGCTCATCGTGACGGCAGGCGCGCTGGTGGCACTTTTGGGCATCGCCTTCGGCCCGGTGGCCCCACTCATCGCCGCGCCGATGTTCCTGTTCGGCCTCGGCAACGGCCTGCTGATGCCCACTGCCACGCTGCGCAGCATGAGCGTGGCACCCACGTTGGTGGGCTCGTCGTCGGCCTTGTCGGGCTGCCTGCGCATGGGCGCGGGCTCGCTGGGCAGCCTGCTGGTGGTGAGCTTGCCCATTCACAGCGGCATCAGCCTGGGAGCGTTGGTGGGCGGGATGGGGCTGCTGGCCTTGGTGACATTTTTGTGGCTTTCACGCGGTGAGGACTGAAGCACGGCCAGAGATTGCGCGACGTATTGCGCGGCGCGCGTGGCCCATCTGTAACTACATGTATCGCATGCGGCCCGATCTCGATAGTCTTCGGTTTGTCGGCTCACGAGGCCAAACCTTTAGGGTGAAAACGCGATGAACAAATTGATTCTTGGCGCACTGATCAGCCTGACCGGCGTGGTCTGCGTTGCCCATGCAGCACCGACGAACACGCCGGACAAATCACTCCTGGCCAATATCAGCCAAGCCGAGTACCAGGCATTGATCTACACCGCGAGCGAGTGCGGGTTCGAGCCCAGCACCAAGCTGGCGGTCACCTTGCTGAAATCTTCCGCCATGCCGACCATCACGGCGGCCGTGGCGAAGCACAACGAGCCCGCGCCGGCGCTCAACGGCGCCACCTGCGCAGCGCTGGCCAAGAGCTAGGCCCGGTTCCTAGCCTTTGGCGGGCCCGCACGACGCACGTTCAACAAACGTGTTCGTGATGTGAACCGTGCGCGGCGCGGCGTTGGCCTCACCGCGCATGCGCGACAGCAACAGCTCACAGCTCAGCTCGGCCACTTCGTCCAGATCGACCCGCAGCGACGAGATCGGTGGCACGTGGTTGCTGGCGAAGTCAGGGTCGCCGATGGAGACGAGAGAGATGTCTTGCGGAATGCGCAGCGCACATGCGTTGATGGCGTTCAGCGTTTCGTTCAGGATGTTGGTACCCATGGCCACGATGGCCGTCGGCCGGTCGGGGCGCTGCAGCAAGGCCTGCACCGCCTCGAAGGCCGGGCTCGTGGCGGTGGGCAGGTGCACGATCAGTGTGTCGTCGAGCACCAGGCCCTGCGCCTTGTGCCCGGCACGAAAGCCCTGCACCCGCCGGCGGATCGGCCGGTTGGGTGACTGCGACACGATCAGCGCCATGCGCCGGTGGCTTAAGGCCGCCAGGTGCGCCACCACACACTTCATGCCGGGTGCATGGTCGAACAGCACGCAGTCGGTGTCGGTGTCCATGTCGCGGTCGAGAATCACCGTCGGAATGTTCAGGCCGCGGATGGTGGCCAGCACCTGTGGGTCGCGCTCGCTGCCGGGAGCGATCAGCACACCGTCCATGCCACGGGTCTTGAAGGTCGAGAGGATGTCGATCTCACGCTCGGCCTGGTTCAGGCTGTTGGCCAGCAGCATCATGTAGCCGGCGGCGCGCATGCGTTCTTCCAGCGCGCGGTAGAGCTTGGCGTACAAGGGGTTGCTCACGTCGGTGAGCAGGCAGCCGATGGTGCGTGTGGTGCGCAAGCGCAACGACTGCGCCGCGTGGTTGGGCCGGTAGCCGAGCGCGGCGATCGCTTGCTCGACCTTGCCGCGCGTTTCGAGGGTGACGTTGTCGACCTTGTTGATCACCCGCGAGGCGCTGCCCAGCGACACGCCGGCCAGCTCGGCCACGTCGCGGATGCTCACGGATCGGGGCTTCTTCGGGGGGCGCGGCATGAGGGGAGAATTGTAGAAGCCATGCCACGCGCACCCGCCTCCAAGAAGACGCCCAAGCCCGCCAAAGCGCCCAAAGCGCCGAACACACCACCACGCTCACACCACTACCACGTGTACGTGGTGGAGCTCGCCGATCCGGTCTGGAACAACGCGCGCTTCCGCGCCGCCAACCCGGGCTATGAACTCGGCAAGCCCTTCGTCTACGTCGGCATGACGGGGCTCAACCCCGACCTGCGTTTCGACAAGCACAAGGCCGGCATCCAGTCGAACCGCTATGTGTTCGAGTACGGGTTGCGCCTGTTGCCGCAGGTGTACGAGGTCTACAACCCGATGCCGTACGACGGGGCTCGCGACATGGAGGTGGAGCTGGCCATCGCGCTGCGTGAAAAAGGCTGGGGCGTGTGGCAGGCCTGATGCGCCCTGCAAGCCGGCGCCGATCGCCGTATATTCCTGCTCCCACCACCCCGAGGCGCACCCATGAGCACACGCGGCACGATGACCTCCATGACCATGAGCGACGGCGCCTCCATTGGCGTCTACCAGGTGCAGCCCCAGGGTGAGCGCAAGGGTGGCCTGGTCTTGATCCAGGAAATCTTCGGTGTCACCGAGCACATCAAGGAGCAGGCCGACCGCTTCGCCGACCAAGGCTACGAGGTGCTGGCGCCTGCCGTCTACGACCGTGAGGCCCCCGGCCTGCAAGCCAGCTACTCGCCTGGAGACATTGCGAAGGCCGTGAACATCGCGCGCGTGCTGCACCCGTTTGCGCTGACCATGGCAGACACCCAAACCTGCATCGACGCGCTCAAGGCCCGTGGCCCCGTCTACATCACCGGCTATTGCTACGGCGGCTCGGTCAGCTGGGCAGCCGCCTGCCGCTGCTCCGGGCTGGCTGCCGCCTCGGGTTACTACGGCAGCCTGGTTCCGGCCATGGCGGCAGAAACGCCCAAGTGCCCGACCATCCTGCACTTCGGCCGGCACGACGCAGGCATCCCGATGGAAGGCGTGGAGAAGGTGCAGGCGGCCCACCCCGAAGTGCCGGTGTATGTGTACGAGGCCGGGCACGGTTTCAACTCCGACCGCCGCAAGGACTATCACGCCGAAAGTGCCACGCTCGCCTTCGATCGCACACTGGCCTTGTTCAAGTCAGCGCCATGACAGCCTTTGCCGACACGCTCAAGCAGCTGCCGCCCATCACCCACCTGGCGGGGTTGCAACTGGTCGACGAACACGGCGCCATCATCGCCACGCTGGAGAACAAACCCGGCCAGGCCGGCTCGGTGGCGGTGTACGCCGCACTGGCGCAGCGCTTTGGCGGCGCCATCACCGTGCAAGCCGCCCACGAGGGTCTGCTGCTGTACGGCGAGCACACCGCCGATGCACGCGCCCACCCCGGCAAACACCCCAACATCGACCGCCTGCTGGCACTGGTGGAAGCAGGCGGGCGCTACGGCGTCAAGTTGCTCCCGCTTTGATTGCCTGCCACACAGCGAAGCAACCTCACACGTGCGCACGTCACCGGGCTCTGGTAACTTCCGCAGCCCTGAACACCGAGGAGACACAGGCATGAGCGATTTGCAAGACCGCCTGCGCGCCCTCTCGCCGGGTGTGCTGACCGGCATACGCCGCGGTATCGAAAAAGAAAGCCTGCGCGCCCAGCCCAACGGCGCACTCGCGCTCACACCGCACCCGGTGGCGCTGGGTTCGGCGCTCACCCACCCGCACATCACCACCGATTTCAGCGAATCGCAGGTCGAGCTGGTGACCGGTGTGCACAGCGCCGTCGAGCCGTGTCTGGAAGAGCTCACGCAAATCCACCAGGCCACCTACCGGGCCATGCGCGACATGGGCGACGAGATGCTGTGGGTGTCGAGCATGCCCTGCGACCTGCCGACCGACGAGACCATTCCG
>JACMKW010000304.1 GCA_014379885.1 Rhizobacter sp. | reverse complement strand
TGATGCTTTCTTTCCCCGCCATCCTGGTGGCCTTGCTGGTGGACGGTGTCGGGCGCGCGCTGTTTCCCGCCGCACACGACACGCTGGCGTTTGCCGTGTTGATCGTGGCGATCTCGCTCACTGGTTGGGTGCAGTACGCGCGCACTGTGCGGGGTTCTACCTTGGTCGAGCACAACAAGGAATATGTGCAGGCGGCGCGTGTGATCGGCGTGGCACCGCTGCGCATCATGCGGCGCCACGTGCTGCCTAACGCACTCGGGCCGGTGACGGTGCTGGCGACCATCCAGGTGGCGTCGGCGATTCTCATCGAGGCCACGCTGTCGTTTCTGGGAGTGGGCATGCCGGTCACCTCACCATCACTCGGAACGCTGATCCGGGTGGGCAATGAATTTTTGCTGTCGGGCGAGTGGTGGATCACCATCTTTCCCGGGGCTGTGCTGGTGACGATTGCCTTGAGCGTCAACCTGTTGGGCGACTGGTTGCGCGATGCCCTGAACCCACGTCTGCGCTGAGCCCATGACCACACCGCCTCTGCTCGAAGTCAAGCACCTGCGTGTCGAGTTTCCTTCGCGCCACGGCAACCTGCTGGCGCTCGACGACATCTCGTTCAGCATCCAGCCTGGTGAAATTCTGGGAGTCGTCGGTGAATCGGGTGCAGGCAAGTCGCTGACCGGCGCGGCCATCATCGGGTTGCTCGATCCACCCGGGCGCATCGCAGCGGGCGAGATCCGGTTCGAGGGCCGGCGCATCGACAACCTGCCCTATGAAGAGATGCGCAAGCTGCGGGGCCGGCACATCGGCGCCATCTTTCAAGACCCGTTGACCTCACTGAACCCGCTCTACACGGTGGGCCGCCAACTCACCGAAACCATCCGGACGCATTTGCCGATGAATGCTGCGCAGGCGCGCGAGCGTGCGATCGGCCTGCTTGAAGAGACCGGCATCTCAGCCGCGGCAGAGCGCTTCGATCAATACCCGCATCAGTTCTCAGGAGGTATGCGCCAACGGGTGGTGATCGCGCTGGCGCTGGCTGCCAACCCCAAGCTGATCGTTGCCGACGAGCCGACCACGGCGCTCGATGTGTCGGTACAGGCGCAGATCATTTCGCTGCTCAAGCGGCTGTGCAAGGAGCACGGCGCAGCCGTGATGCTGGTGACGCACGACATGGGTGTGATCGCCGAAACCTGCGACCGTGTAGCTGTGATGTACGCCGGCCGGGTGGCGGAGATCGGCCCGGTGCAAGACGTGATTCACACACCGGCCCACCCCTACACCCAAGGGTTGATGGGCGCGATTCCCGTCATGAACGAAGACCGCGAACACCTGCTGCAGATTGATGGCGCGATGCCTCGCCTGACGGCCATTCCGTCGGGCTGCGCGTTCAACCCACGCTGCCCGCGCGTGATGGACCGCTGCCGCACCGAACGACCTGAGCTGCTGGACACCGGGGCCACACGCGCCGCCTGCTGGCTTCACGACGGAAGCGTCACGCGATGAACGCCCTGGTGGAAGTGCGGGGCCTTGCCAAGACCTTCGATGTGTCGGCGCCCTGGCTCAACCGGGTCATCGAGCGAAGACCGCGCCAGTGGGTGCATGCGGTGGATGGCGTGAGCTTCACCATCGAGCGTGGCACCACGCTCGCGCTGGTCGGTGAGTCGGGTTGCGGCAAGAGCACCGTGGCCCGCTTGTTGGTGGGTCTTTACGAGCCGACGGCTGGCGAGGTTCGCTTCGATGGGCAAGATATCGCCCACACACTCGCCGGCCCGCAAGCGCTGGCCTTGCGTCGTCGCATGCAGATGATCTTTCAGGATCCCTACGCCAGTCTGAACCCTCGCTGGAAAGTTCGAGCCATCGTGGGTGAACCGCTGACGGAGCATGGGCTGGTACGTGATGATTCGGAGCTGAAGGACCGTGTGGTCGAGTTGCTGCGCTCCGTCGGCTTGGTGGCAGCCGACATGGACAAGTTCGCGCACCAGTTCTCCGGCGGGCAGCGCCAGCGTGTGTCGATTGCGCGTGCGTTGGCCACACAACCGGAGTTCCTCGTCTGCGACGAGCCCACGTCAGCCCTCGACGTGTCGGTGCAGGCGCAGGTGCTCAACATCATGAAAGACCTGCAGCGCAGCCGCGGGCTCACCTACCTCTTCATCTCGCACAACCTGGCGGTGGTGCGCCATGTGAGCGACCGCGTGGGCGTGATGTACCTCGGCCGCCTGGTTGAACTGGCCGACAAGGCCACGTTGTTTGCGCATCCCCGGCACCCGTATACACGGATGCTGCTGGACGCGATCCCCGACATTGAAATGAGCGGCCGCGCTCGCACCCCGGTGCAGGGCGAGGTGCCCAACCCGCTTAGCCCGCCCACGGGGTGTTCGTTTCACCCACGCTGCCCCCATGCCAACGAGCGCTGTCGTTGCGAGCGGCCGGCCTTGTTGCAGATACAAGGCGTGCAGATCGCCTGCCACGCGGTCGAAGAGGGGCGCTTGTGAACTCAGCGTGGCGCGGAGGCTGCTGGTGTGGAGGCCGTGGCCGCCGGTGGGGCCAGCATCAACGGGCCCTTCTGGCCACAACCTGAAAGCAGCACGGCTGCGAGCAAAGAGCCTACTGCGGACAGTCTGATGAGGCCGGCCGCTACACTGTTTTTCTGTTTCCTCATGCAGTGAATCTTAGCGGCCATGACTGTTGAACTTGTCCCCACCCCTCTGACAGACGCCCAGTTCCATGCCTTGGCAGGGGCCGTGCTGTCTTCGGTCGAAGCGACTGTGGATCAATGGCTGCAAGACGACGTGGTCGACATTGATGCCCACCGCACAGGTGGCCTGTTGGAGCTGAGCTTCCCCAATGGCAGCAAGCTCGTGCTCAACACACAGCCGCCGCTGCACGAGTTGTGGCTGGCGGCGCGCTCAGGTGGCTATCACTACAAGCATGTGAATGGTCAATGGCTCGATACCCGGGAAAGGCGCGAGTTCTTTGATGCGCTGTCGATCTGCGCCAGTGAACAATCCGGGTTGACGCTCAGGTTCTTTGCACCCGCCTGAGCTAAGGGCCGGCGCCGCGAAACCTCGATCAGCGCTTGAACAGGTCGAGGATGCTTTTCTTCTCTTCCTCGCTCGGGGCCGCTGGCAGTTTGTCTTCCAGGCCCAGGCTGCTCACGCCTTTGCCGTGGGTGAATTCTTCGTAGTACCACTCGCCGCCCAGATTGATGAGGCCCTCGGGAGCGGACATTTCTGCCACGGGCACGCCTTTGAGCGCCTGCGCCATGTAGTCGATCCACACTGGCAGCGACAGGCCACCGCCGGTTTCGCGGTCGCCGAGCTTGCGCGGGTTGTCGTAGCCGATCCACACCACTGCCACTACGTTGCGCTGAAAGCCCGCAAACCAGGCGTCCATCGAATCGTTGGTGGTGCCTGTCTTGCCATAGATGTCGGGCCGCTTCAGCGTGGCCTGCGCGCGGGCTGCGGTGCCGGAGCGGGTCACCTCCTGAAGCAGGCTGCTCATGACAAACGCATTGCGTGCGTCCAGCCGGCGGTTTTTGTCGTCGAGCGTCTGCGTCTTGGCTTCGTTCAGCGTGCGGCCTTTGGCGTCGGTGATCTTGCTGATCAGGTAGGGGTTGACGTGATAGCCCCCGTTGGCGAACACCCCATAGGCCGAGGCCATCTGAAGCGGTGTCACCGAGCCTGCGCCCAGGGCCATGGTGAGGTAGGCCGGGTGCTTGTCGGCGTCGAAGCCGAAGCGGGTGACCCACTCTTGCGCATACGCTGGTGTGATCGACTGCAGGATGCGGATCGAAATCATGTTTTTCGACTTGGCCAGGCCACGCCTCATTGACATCGGTCCGTCGAAGGTTCCGTCGTAGTTCTTTGGCTCCCACGGCTGGCTGCCGGTGGTGACGGCGTCGAAGAAAAGCGGCGCATCGTTGATCACGGTGGCCGGCGTGAAGCCCCTCTCCAGCGACGCGGAGTAAATGAAGGGCTTGAAGCTCGAACCCGGCTGCCGCCAGGCCTGGGTCACGTGGTTGAACTTGCTCTTGGCGTAGTCAAAGCCGCCCACCATGGTGCGCACGGCGCCGGTGCGGGGGTCGAGCGAAACAAAAGCACCTTCTACTTCGGGCAACTGGGTGATGGACCAATCGCCTTTCGGGTTCTTCACCAGACGGATGACGGCACCCCGCCGAATCTGCGTCTTGGGGTTGCCACGCTCCGCCAAACCGGATGTCACAGGCTTGAGCCCTTCACCCGTGACAGTGATGGATTCGCCGTTTTGCAGAACGGCCACCACCTTGCGTGGGTTGGTTTCCAGGGCAACGCCGGCACGAAGCTCGTCGTTGTCGGGGTGTTCGTCCAACGCCTCGGCGACGCGGGCGTCCACGTCTTTGGCATTGGCTGGCAGGTCGATATAGGCCTCGGGGCCCCGGTAAACCTGGCGGCGCTCGTAGTCGAGGATGCCTTTGCGCAGTGCGCGGTAGGCCGTCATCTGCTCGGCGGAGTTCAGCGTCAGGTAGACGTTCAGGCCACGGCTGTAGGCCTCGTCGCCATACTGGCTGAAGATCATCTGGCGCGCCGCTTCAGCCACGTACTCGGCATGGACTGCCACCTCCGAGGGTTCGCGATACTTCAGCGGCTGCTTGCGCGCGGTGTCGTGCTGCTCGGGCGTGATGAACCCGTTTTCGAGCATGCGGTCAATGATGTATTGCTGGCGCACGGTGGCTCGCCGAGGGTTGCTGATCGGGTTGTAGGCCGAGGGCGCCTTGGGCAGCCCCGCGAGCATGGCGGCCTCGGCGATGGTGATGTCTTTCAGCGGCTTGCCGAAGTAGATGTCGCTCGCCGCGGCAAACCCGTAAGCCCGTTGCCCCAGAAAAATCTGGTTCATGTAGACCTCGAGGATTTGCTCCTTGCTGAGCATGCTTTCGATCTTCAGCGCAAGCAGCACCTCGTAGATCTTGCGGGTGAAGGTCTTCTCGGAAGAGAGGTAAAAGTTCCGCGCGACCTGCATGGTGATGGTCGAGGCACCCTGACTGCGCGACTCGGCAAACTGGGCCAAGGCGGCGCGAAGAACACCTTTGTAATCGACCCCACTGTGTTGGTAGAAGCGTGCGTCCTCGATTGCGAGCACGGCTTGCTGCATCACCTTGGGCACCTGCGCGATGGGGGTGAAGTTGCGGCGCTCTTCGCCGAACTCGCCCAACAAGACGTTGTCGGTCGAGTAGATGCGCATCGGCAGCTTCGGTCGATAGTCCAGCAAGCCACTGATCTCGGGCAAGTTCGGATAAGCCACGGCCAACGCCAGACCGACCAGCATGACCACCATCAGCACACCCGCGATCAACAGTCCCAACAACCAAGCTGCTCCGCCGGTCAACCAGCGCGCCCAGGGGGGCAGTGAAGCAAAGGTTTGGGACAGAGAGGCAGCGGGTCGCTCGGATTCGCTCATGGAACTCCAACAAAAGTCGGCGTGATTATAGGAAGCACCCCACCAGCCAGCGGTGAAGCGTGAACTGTTTGGCAGATACCAAAACCTCCCTCAGGGTTGACCCGAGGGTGCCATTTTTCGACACCTTTTTTCGTCTGAGTTTTGCAACGAGCGGAGGTTGTGAAAATTGGAAATATCTTTGTCGCACAAAGACTTTACTGCTAGCATTGAAGTAACTTCTTAACAGTCCAGCGTACTGAAAAAGCGCGTTGGGAGAGGGCGTCGTGAGCTTCCTTGACTTGTTGTTGGGCCGTAAACATCCACCGATGATCGGCTTGGACATCAGTTCTTCCAGCGTCAAGCTGGTCGAGCTGGGTCAGAGCGCATCGGGCGAATATGTGCTGGAGCGTTTCGCGGCTGAAAGCTTCGAAAAAGGCTGGATCACCGACGGGCAAATCGAGAAATTCGATGAAGTCGCCGACGCCGTGCGTCGGGTGGTCACCAAGAGTGGCACCAAGACCAAGCAGGTCGTGATGGCCATGCCTCAGTCTGCTGTGATCACCAAGAAAATCATGCTCCCCGCCGGGTTGCGTGAAGAAGAGTTGGAGCTTCAGGTTGAATCCGAAGCCAACCAGTACATCCCGTTCTCGCTCGACGAAGTCAGCTTAGATTTTTCGGTCATTGGGCCCAGCCCCACTTCAGTGGGTGATGTTGAGGTGCTGATCGCCGCGTCCCGCAAGGATCGTGTGCAAGACAGGCAAGGTCTTGCCGAGGCGGCAGGCTTGAAGCCGGTGGTGCTCGACATCGAATCGCACGCTTCCCGTTTGGCCATGGGGCGTTTGATTGAAGCCTTGCCCAACGAGGGCAAGGATGCTCTGGTCGCGCTGTTCGAGATCGGTGCCGACACCACGAGTCTGAAGGTGTTGCGCGATGACGAAATGCTATACGACCGCGATCAGGCCTTTGGTGGCTCCCAGCTCACGCAGCTGATCTCGCGCCAGTACGGGTTCTCGTTCGAAGAGGCCGAGCAAAAGAAGCTCGCGTCTGATCTGCCGGAAGATTACGAGACGTCAATCCTTGCGCCGTTTGTCGACAGCCTGTCTCAGGAAATCGGCCGCGCCTTGCAATACTTCTTCACCAGCACCCCTCATCACAAAGTGCACTACGTGATGCTGGCCGGTGGCACTGCTACCTTGCCGGGTCTCAAAGACCGGGTGACCGAGTTGACCGGTTTTGCCTCGATGGTGGTGAACCCCTTTGACAACATGAAGCTCGGCTCAGCCGTACGCGAGAGCAAGCTTCGCCGTGAGGCGCCGTCATACCTCACGGCCTGCGGGCTGGCGATGCGGAGGTTTCTGCAGTGATCTTGATCAACCTGCTCCCGCACCGGGAAGAAAAACGAAAGCGCCGCAAAGCAGCCTTTTTCCTCGGCCTCGGGTTGGCCGCTGCCGCCGGGTTGATGGTTGTTGGCGCCTGGTATCTCGTCTTGCAGCAAATGACTGCTGGGCAGCAGCAGCGCAACGAGTTCTTGACGGTGAAGATCCGCGAGCTTGAAGTTCAGATCAAGGACATTGCGACCCTTCGCGCCGAAATCGAAGCCTTGAAAGCGCGGCAAAAGGCCGTGGAAGATCTCCAGATCGACCGCAACGTGCCGGTGCACGTCTTGAATGAACTGGTGAAGCAGACCCCCGAGGGCATCTACTACCGCACCATCAAACAAGATGGCCAGGTGCTCAACTTGATTGGGGTTGCTCAGACCAATGAGCGGGTTTCCGAACTGCTGCGCAACACCGGGAACAACTCTGAATGGTTGATTCGCCCCGAGTTGGTTGAGATCAAGGTGGCCAACGTGCAAGGAGCCAATCGCGAGCAGAAGCGGTTGTATGACTTCTCCATGCGGGTCAGCATCAAGCGCCCACAGGATGTGGATGCCAAGGCCGCCGCAGCTGCTGCGTCTGGCGTAGCGTCGCAACCGCTTGCCCGCGGCGCTGCCGCGGTGAAGCCGGCCAAACCCTGAAAGTCCGGACGTCATGGCCACTCAAGCTAAATCCGCCAACATCGACCTGAACTCGGTCTTTGGCGCTGCAGCGTCGCAGTTTCGCGGGCTCAACCCGAATGAGCCGGGTCAGTGGCCGATGCTGCCAAAATTTGCATCCTGGATCCTGCTTGCCATCTTGGTTGTCGTGGCTGGCTGGTTCTTGTTGCTGTCCACTGCCAATGACCAATTGGAAGCTGAGCGCGCGAAAGAGCCCGCACTGAAGCAAGACTACCGGGGCAAGCTGGCGCAAGCCGTCAACCTCGAAGAACTGCGCAAGCAAAAGCTCCAAGTTGAAGAGTACGTGACGCAGCTGGAAAAGCAGCTCCCGGGCAAGGCCGAAATGGACGCATTGCTGTCCGATATCAACCAGGCTGGCTTGGGAAGAGGTCTGCAGTTTGAATTGTTCAGGCCGGGGCAGGTGCTCGTCAAAGACTACTACGCGGAGTTGCCGATCGCCTTGCGCGTGTCAGGGCGCTATCACGACATTGGCAACTTTGCGGCCGACGTGGCCAATCTTTCGCGCATTGTCACGCTTCATGGCCTGACGATCAGTGGCGCAAAAGACGCGACAGGCAAAGATGCTTCCGGTGTGCTTGCGATGGATGCCACGGCTCGCACCTACCGCTATCTGGACGCCAACGAGGTAAATGAGCAAAAGGCTGCTGCAAACGCAGCGAAAGCCAAAGCGGGGGCAAAGAAATGATGGGCACTTTCGTGCGCGTTCTTGCGGCTCTCGGCGCCGGTATGTTCGTTTTGGCGGGGCTGTCTGGTTGCAGCGGCTCGCAGGACGAATTGCAGCAATGGATCGAGCAGCAACGGCGTGAGGCTAAGCCGAACGTGTCACCGCTGTCGGCGCCGAAAAAATTCAATCCGCAGGCTTACTTGGCCGGCAGTTCGGTCGAGCCCTTCAGCAGTCAGAAGCTCACCGTGGCCATCAAGCAAGAAGCCAGGCAATCCAATTCGTTGCTGGCTGCCGAGATCAACCGCCGCAAAGAGCCGCTGGAGGCTTACCCGATCGACAGCATGAGCATGGTCGGCAGCGTGACAAAACTGGGTCGTCCGTACGCCTTGCTGAAGGTGGACAACTTGCTCTATCAAGTCAAGCAGGGTGATTACCTTGGGCAGAACTACGGAAAGATCACCAAGATTTCTGAAACCGACATCTCGTTTCGCGAGATCGTCCAGGACGCAGCGGGCGAGTGGATTGAGCGCACCAGCTCCCTTCAGCTTCAGGAGAAGGCGCGATGAAGAACATGCAGGAGATACAGATCATGGGTAAGTTGCGGGCTCGTGTCTTGGCGCTCGCGTTG
>JACMKW010000303.1 GCA_014379885.1 Rhizobacter sp. | reverse complement strand
GCCCCTGGCGCACGCAGCGGATGCGCTCACCCAGCGAAGCGAACAATCGCTCACGCGATGCCTCCACGTTGCCGTTGAGTACCACGCGCCAAAGCGCTGCGCCCGCCAGCGCGCTGACGAAAAGGTTGCCCTGCCATTCCGGGAAACCGGCGCCGGTGTAGAAGATCATGCTGCTCGGTGCGATCGACGACTTCCCGGTTCCGGGGACCCAGGTCGAGCCGTCGAGCGTTTCCCAGTAGGCGACCGGTTGTTCCATGCCGGCCTTGGCCGTGCCTTCCCCGAACTGTGTGGTGGTGCCGTACTGCTGGCCGTAGCTGATAACGGGCCAGCCGTAGTTCAGGCCAGGTAACGAGCGGTTGATCTCATCACCCCCCCGTGGGCCGTGCTCGCTGGTCCACAGTTCCCCGCTGGTTGGGTGGACGGCGGCACCTTGAGGGTTGCGATGACCGTAGCTCCAGATTCCCCGCGCCGCGCCCGCGCCCATGTTGGGGTTGTTTGTAGGGAAGCTTCCATCGCGGTTGATGCGCACCACCTTGCCCAGATGGCTGGAGAGATCTTGTGCAGGCGTTTGCTGGTCTCTCTCACCCAGAGTCACAAACAGCGTCTTGTCGGGGCCGAAGGCCAGGCGCGAACCGAAATGGTTGCCGCCGCCGACCTTTGGCAGCTGACGGAAGATTGGCGTCATTGACACGTCGAGCAACTGGTTGCTGACCAGATCAAGCCGCCCGCGGTTGACCGCCGTGCCAACGCCGCCGGTGCCGTTTTCTGAGTAGCTGAAATACACCCAGTTTGAGCCGGGAGTGTTGAAGTCAGGGTCGAGCACAACGTCGAGTAGCCCGCCCTGGCCGCCGGAGTTCACCACCGGAACGCCGGCCAGCGGGTTGGACTTGGTGTTGCCGTCGGCGCTCATGATCACCATGCTGCCGCCCTTTTGCGTGACCAGCATGCGGCCATCGCTCAAGAAGGCCATGCCCCAGGGGCTGGCCAGGATGGCGTTGGGGTTGAGGTTCAGCACCGTGGTCTTTGCGGGGCCCGTCGAAGGTGGCGGGGGCGGAGTAGGTGGCGGCGGAGGAGGCGGTGACCCTGAAGGCGGGGGCGCCGGCGTGCCCGGAGGCGGGCTGCCTGGCGGGATGTTGGGTGGCGGTGAGTCATCACCAGACCCGCACGCGACCAGCGGCACGGCGACCGCAGCCCACAGGGCGCTAAGGCGCACGAGACCGGCACGTCGTTGCAGGTCAGGGGTCTTGTCGGCGGGTGAATCGCTCATGGTCTTGTCCTCGGTGGCTGCGCCCGTGGGCGCTCCGAAGAGTAGATCAGTAAGCCCGGTGGTGCTGGCAACCGAATGCAACCATGTTGCCAGTGGTGTCGGGTAGGTCTCAGCGGGCCGCTTCCACGATCATCTGCAGGCGTTGCTGGCCGTTGTATTCGTCCACACGCAGCTGGTAGGCCAGCGTCACCTTGTTACTCACGGGCTCGCTGTGACCGAACCAGATGGCGTCGCGCACCGCGCCAGCGTGGCGCACCGCGAGCTTCAAGTGCTTCTCGCCTACCAGGCGCTGCGAGATGACTTCCACCTCGTCGCTGAACACTGGCGCCTCGAAGGCCTGGCCCCACACCTGCGCATCGAGCGAACGCACGGTTTCCAGGTTGAAGTATTCGGCGGGCAACGGCCCGTCGCTCATCAGCGTGCGCGACAACGTGGCGGAGTCGAGCCATTCGCTGGCCACTTTCTGGAGCGCGGTGTCGAAGGTGTTGAAGTCTTCTTCAGCCACCGTGCAGCCGGCCGCCATCGCGTGGCCGCCGAACTTCTTCAGCACGCCGGGGTGGCGCTTGCTCACCAGGTCGAGTGCGTCGCGCAGGTGAAAACCGTTGATCGAACGGCCCGAGCCTTTGAGAAAACCGTCTTGCCCGAGGGCAAACACAAAGGTGGGGCGGTGCACACGATCCTTCAGCCGCGAGGCCACGATGCCGACCACGCCCTCATGGAACTCGGGGTCGTAGATGGCAAGCGCGGGCGGTGGCTCGCCCTCGGGCATCAGCGCTTCCAGCATGGCTTCGGCCTGCTCGCGCATGCCACTTTCAACGTCGCGCCGCTCGCGGTTGATGGCGTCGAGCATTTGCGCGAGTTCGGTGGCGCGTGTGGTGTCGTCGGTCAGCAGGCACTCGATGCCCAGCGACATGTCGGACAAGCGGCCCGCCGCGTTGATGCGCGGCCCGAGTGCAAAGCCGAAGTCGAAGCCGGTGGCGCGTTTGGCATCGCGCCCGGCGGCGGTGAACAAGGCGGCCACGCCGGGCTGCATCTTGCCGGCGCGAATGCGCTTCAAGCCTTGTGCCACCAGGCGGCGATTGTTGGCGTCGAGCTTGACCACGTCGGCCACGGTGCCCAGGGCCACCAGGTCGAGCAGGGCGTCGAGCCGCGGCTGGTTCTCAAGCGTGAACACGCCGCGCTCGCGCAGCTCGGTGCGCAGTGCGAGCAGCACATAGAACATCACGCCCACACCGGCGAGGTTCTTGCTGGCGAAGCTGCAAGCGGGCTGGTTGGGGTTCACGATCACCGTGGCATCGGGCAGCACGATGGTGTCGTTTTCTTTCGCGGGCAGGTGGTGGTCGGTCACCACGACGGCCAGGCCCAGCGCTCGCGCGTGGGCCACACCGGCGAGGCTGGCGATGCCGTTGTCCACGGTCAGCAGCACGTCGGGCCTCTTTTGCATCGCCAGGTCGACGATGGCCGGCGTGAGGCCGTAGCCGTGCACGGCGCGGTCGGGCACCACGTGGTGCAAGGTGTCGGCACGTGCACCCAGCAGCCTGAGGCCACGCAGCGCGACCGCGCAGGCGGTTGCGCCGTCGCAGTCGTAGTCGGCCACCACACACACACGCTTGTGGGCTGCGATGGCGTCGGCCAGAAAGCGCGCTGCCGCCTGGGTGCCGAGCAGGTCGGTAGGGGGTAGCAGGCGCGCGAGGCCGTCGTCGAGTTCATGGGCGCTGCGCACGCCACGTGCGGCGAACAAGCGGGCCAGCAGCGGGTGCACGCCGGCCTGTTCGAGTGCCCACACTGTGCGGGGTGGGGCGTCTCGCAGTGTGATCTTGGGCGTGCTCATAAAGCCTCCAGCAAGGGCGCGGCCGGTGACGGCGACAGCCGATTGCCCAATCGTGACCACAGGCCCTGGGCTTGTGGCTCGAAACGTTGGGCGAAGCGCTCGCCGCACAGCGTGAGCACGACAGCCTCGCCTTGCTGAGCACGCTTCAGCGCCTGCTGCACAGGGCCGGCATCGAGCGTGTGCCACGCATCGGCCCACGCGGCCCAGTCGGAGTTGAGGGCTGGCGTGCGCAAGGTGTCGATCTGAACGACATCGCCAGGAGCCTGCTCGCGCTGTGTTCGCCCGCAACCGCTGAGCCAGAACGAGTTGACCGGCAGCGCGCCCTGGCCAACCCGGGCATCGTTCAGCGGTTGTTGGTAGAGCAGCATCTGCACTTCGTTCTGCAGCCGGCGGATCAAGCGCGCCTGCGGTGTGGACGGCAGCCACAAATCAATGTTGCGGCCGATCACACGGTCGATGGAAGCACACGGCAAACCATCGAGCGAGTCATGCGCGGCGTACCAGCGAGTGGGGGCGCCCCAGGCCATCAGCCAGCCTTCGGTTTCAAACAAGGGGCGCACCGCTTCGAACAAGGTGTGCGACTCTTGCGCACTCAGGTGCAGCACGTGTGGGTCGGGCAGGCTCACGTGCTCGGCACCCACATGCCAGTGCACGGGGGTGAGCTGGCCCCAGGCGTGGGTGCCGATGTCGATACCGTCTTGTGCCGCGTTGTGTGCGGCGTAGGGGAAGGCGCCGTCTGCGCCTGTCCAGCCGAGTGAGTGTGCGAGCGCGTGCTCGTGGGGTGGGCTGAGGCTGTATTCGTCGCTGCCGAATCGTTCGGTGGGGGTCAGGCGTGCGAGAAGCTGGGTCAGGTGCGGGAGGTTGAGCTTGCGCAGGGCTTGCGTGCCGCGCTCGGAGAGGGCCGAGGCGAAGGGGATCAGCAGGTGCATGGGTGGATTATGGGTTGCAGGCCCCCCGGCATTCGGCGGAGGCGGGAATCCAGGATGCTGGCCCACCACCACCCGCTCAGGCTGACTCTTCGACAAGCTCAGGACAGGGTCCGCTTCGCGGATCGAAGCCTTGTGCCGCTTCGCGTAGTTGCTTCTACCTGGCATGTTCGACGGCGCCGGGTAATCGCCCCGGCAGGCGAGTCACTTTCATTTGTCGCGCCAAATGAAAGTAACCAAAGCAAAGGCGCTCTTCATTTGGCCGAACTGCGTGGACACAAGCTACGGCCTTGCACCGCTGTGCTGTGGACACGCCGAACGCGTGCTGCGATTTCTCTGCCACACGCCTCGCTACGCATCGGCGTGGCCTGGGCCGCCGGCGCATCTTCCCCCGCTCAGGCTGAGGTATCGAAGCCCCGTGTGGGTGTACACGGAGCAGGGCTTCGATACCTCAGCCTGAGCGGTAGGTCCGCGAAGCCCCGACAGGGAAAGTTCGGCGAGGTCTCACGCAGTGAGAAGAACAACCAACGCGACAGCGGCACAGACAGCACAAGGCTTCGATACGCGCGCAGCGCGTACCCTGTCCTGAGGTATCGAAGGGTCAGCCCGAGCGGTGAGAGGTATGCCAACAGACTGGATTCCCGCTCGGGCGAAGCCCGGCCTGTCCTGAGCCCGTCGAAGGGCGGGAACGACGGCGAGTGATGATGGACAAGCTGCTTCGCATCCTGCTCAGCCCCGCCAACTGGTGCGGCCTCGGTCTGGCGACCGCCGTACTGATCCTCAAGGCAATGAACCTCATCGGCATCGCCGGGTTGCCTTTGGCGGCGTTGGGCTACGGCGCAGGTTTCATCGCCGGCGGCATGTGGTTGGGCTTTCCCCGACTCGCCGGCCCGATGTGGGAAGACGCACTCGAATTCACCGACGAAGGTGATGCCCGCGAAGCCATGAGCCGCGCGCTCAGCGGCGTGCGTGGCCTCGTCCAATACAACCCCGAGAACCGCCTGCCAGCGAGCCTGCAGGCCAAGGCACTGGAGCTGTGCAAGTCGCTCGAAGGCCTGCTCGCACAATGGGAGCGCAGCAAGGGCGCGTTGTCGTTGCAGGAAGGGTTTCATGCGCGGCACATTGCCATTTCGTATTTGCCGGATGCCTTGAAGTCTTATCTGTCCATCCCTGCCCAATACGCCGCCAGCCGCGTGCTGCACGACGGCAAGACGGCGCAAGAGATCTTTCGCGACACCTTGACCGAGCTCGAAGGCAAGGTGAAGCAGCTAGGCGATGACCTGGCCAGCCAGGATGCACATGCCTTTCTCGTCCACTCGCGTTTTCTGCACGACAAGTTCGGCAACCGCCCCTTGATCAGTGCACCCGACATCACCACCCCTGTGGAGGCCCCCGATGCCAAACTTTGACGACACCCCTACCGTGGCCACGCCGCTCACACCCAACTTCCAGCTCACGCCGCCAGAAGTGATCACGCCCGTGCCCGCCGAGGCCACACGCACCGCCGTTCCCTTGAAGCCCGAGACGGTGGCGGCAGTGGATGACCAGGTGGCGCGCTTCATTGACGCGCTGATGACCGAAGACGTGCACAGCAGCGAGTTCAAGAACAAGCTCGACAGCGCCTTTGCCTTGGGCCGCGAAGAGATCTCCAATGCGGCCGGCCTGATGCAAGGGCGGTTTCTGCAGCGCAACTTCGTCGGCGCCGAAGACACGGCGGCCTACAAGGCCATCGGCGAGATTCGCGGCCAGCTCGACAAGCTGAACCCGGGCAGCGAAGGTGACTTGCTCGCACCCAACAAGATCCTCGGCATCATCCCGTTCGGCAACAAGCTGAAGGCCTACTTTCGCAAGTTCGAGAGCGTGGGCTCGCAGTTGCAGAAGTCGATGAGCCAGCTCTACGAAGCACGCGACGACGTGCAGCGCGACATCGTCGACATCGAAGCCACCCGCACCAAGCTCTGGGAGGCGATGCAGCACCTCGCCGCGGCCGCCCATTTCGCCACCACGCTCGATGCCCGCCTGGCCGAGCGGGTGAATGCCTTGCAAGCCACCGACCCGCAGCGCGCCACCGCCTTGCAGCAAGAGGTGTTGTTCTATGCGCGGCAAAACCTCTCAGACATCCTGACCCAGCAGGCGGTGTGCGTGAACGGCTACCTGGCGCTCGACGTGCTCAAGAAAACCGGCCGAGAAATGATGAACGGCTGCAGCCGCGTGGCCACCACCGGCATGAGTGCGCTGGCTGTGGCGCAGACGGTTGCCCGTGCCACCGGCAACCAGATTCAGGTGATGGAGATGCTGCAAGGTGTGAACGCCACCATCGGCAGCCTGATCAGCGAAACCGGCAAGCAGCTCAACGCCCATGTGGACGCGACCGCGCAGTTCGCGAGCAACCCGATGATCGGCATCGACAAGATCAAGGAGATGTTCGACCAGACCTTCAAGGCAATGGACGCGATGGACACCTTCCGCGCCAAGGCCATTGACGTGATGGGCCAGAACAACGCGATCATGGCCGAGCAGCTCACACGCAGCGAGCAATACATCGACCGCGTGCGCCAGCAGCAGGCGCGTGAGGCGGGCAAGGCGCAGATTCAAGGCCCGGTCGCGCTGTAAAAAACGGATGGGGTGGCAAATCCCCCAAACTCCTCACATCAGCAGATGCTCGCCCGCGTTGTCGCCACCCAGGATCACGTAGTTGACCTTGCGGATGTCGGCCAGCCGCGTGCCGCCTGAGTAGCTGATCGAGCTTTGCACGTCTTCGCGCATCTCGCGCAGCGTGTCGGCGAGCTTGCCCTTGATCGGCTCGAGGATGCGCTTGCCTTCGACGTGCTTGTACTCGCCCTTGTTGAAGTCCG
>JACMKW010000302.1 GCA_014379885.1 Rhizobacter sp. | reverse complement strand
TGGCCAACCAGTTGCGCATCGAAAAACTGCAGGCCGAAGAAGCCCGCCGGGCGGCCGAGGCCGCCAACCGCGCCAAGACCCAGTTTTTCGCCGCCGCCAGCCACGACCTGCGCCAGCCGCTGCACGCGATGGGCCTGTTCGCCGAAGCACTGCGCCAGCGCAGCCACGATGAAGAGGTGACGCAACTCGTGGCCAGCATCAACGGCTCGGTCGATGCGCTCGAAGGCTTGTTCTCTGAGTTGCTCGACATCACCCGCATCGACACCGGCGGCGTCGATGTGACGCCCGAACACTTCAACGTGGGCGAGATCTTCCGCAAGCTGAGGTTGCACTTCGAGCCAGTGGCGTTCGAGAAAGGCCTTGCGCTGCGCTTTCGCGGCCAGAGCCACAACATCTATGCCGACCCGGTGCTGGTGGAGCGCATCTTGCGCAACCTGGTGTCCAACGCCATCCGCTACACCAACGACGGCAGCGTGCTGGTGAGTTGCCGCCGGCGCGATGGCCGTTTGCTGCTGCAGGTGTGGGACACCGGCGTGGGCATTCGCGAGCGCGAGCAAGACCACATCTTCGAAGAGTTTTACCAAGTGCCCTACAGCGAGGCGCTGTCGCCCCAGCAGCGCAAGGGCTTGGGCTTGGGCCTGGCCATCGTGAAGCGGCTGGCGGGCCTGATCAACGCACCGCTGACCTTGCGCTCAGAATCTGGCCGCGGCTCGGTGTTTTCGTTGCAGTTGCCACCGGGCAAAGTGCCGCGTGCCCGTGGCCCAAGCGACGTGAGCGGCAAGGCGCCGCTGGGCCTCACGCTCGACAACAAATTCATCGTGGTGGTGGAAGACGAGCCCGCCGTGCGTGGTGGGCTCGAAGTCTTGCTCAAAGGCTGGGGTGCACAGGTCGTGTCGTTCGAAACGGTGCTGGCCAGCAGCGGTTGGGCGCTGGCAGCCGATCCTGCAGCCCAGCGGCCCGACTTGTTGATCGTCGACTACCGGCTGGAACAGGGCCGCACGGGTGTCGAAGCCATTCACGCACTGCGAGCGCGTTTTGGCGCCGACGTGCCTGCCATCATGGTCACCGGCAGCACCATGACTGGCCACGAAGCCGAGGCCCAGGAGCACGACTTCCATCTGCTGGTGAAGCCGGTGGTGCCGAACAAGCTGCGGGCCATGATCGGCTTCAAGCTGGGTGTGCGCGCGCCGGGAGGCGTGATCTGAAGACGTCATTCCCGTTAACGCGGGATTTCAGCATCGCGGCACATCATGGATTCCCGCTTTCGCGGAATGACGGCCTCTCCGCTCAGAACTCCAGGTTGTCAATAAGGCGGGTGGTGCCAAGGCGGGCGGCGCCCAGTACCACCAGCGGGGCCGCGGCATCGGCAGCGGTGGGCGGTTGCAGGTCGTTGCGGCGGCGCACGGTCAGGTAGTCGGGCTGCCAGCCACGGGCTGCAAGGCTCTGTTGGGCTTGGGCTTCCAGTGTGACCAGCTCTGTGGGCGCGGCGCGGTAGCCGTTGGCCAGTTCCTTCAGCGTTTGCGACAGCGCCAAGGCTTCGATCAGCTCCGACGCACTCAGGTACCCGTTGCGTGATGACAGCGCGAGGCCTTGATCTGAGCGGCGTGTTTCACCGCCCTCGATGGTGATGGGCAGAGCGAACTGCTCGACCATCTGCCGGATCACCATCAGTTGCTGGTAGTCCTTCTTGCCGAACACCGCGAGCCCGGGCTGCACGATGGTGAAGAGCTTCATCACCACGGTGCTCACCCCGATGAAAAAACCGGGGCGGAAGTGGCCTTCGAGAATGTCGGCCAGGCCAGGGTCGGGGTGCACCTTGAAGCTTTGCGGCTGCGGGTACATCTCGCGTTCGTCGGGCGCGAACACGAAGTCGCAGCCAGCGCCTTGCAGCAGCTCGGCATCGCGTGCCAAGGTGCGGGGGTAACGGTCGAAGTCTTCGTGCGGCGCAAACTGCAGCCGGTTGACGAAGATGCTTGCCACCACGGGCAGCCCGTGCTGCCTGGCTTGGCGCACCAGGGCCAGGTGGCCTTCGTGAAGGTTGCCCATGGTGGGCACGAAGGCGCAGTTTTGCGGGGCGCCCAAGGCCGCCCGCAACTCACCGATCGTGTGGATGATCTTCATGGTCAGTAGCCGTGCAGTGCGTCGTCGGGGAAATTGCGGGCCTTCACCTCGGCCACATAGCGCGCAATGGCAGCTTCGACCGAAGGTGCACCTTCCATGAAGTTGCGCACGAAGCGCGGCAGCTTGCCTTGTGTGAGGCCCAGCATGTCATGCATCACCAGCACCTGGCCCGAGCAGGCCTTGCCAGCGCCAATGCCGATCACGATGGACGACACCTCCGCTGTGATTTCAGCGGCCAGCGTCGAAGGCACCAGCTCCAGCACCATCATCGCGGCGCCAGCGTCTGACAGCTCGCTGGCCTGTTGCCGCAGCGTGGCAGCACTGATCTCGGTGCGGCCTTGAATGCGGTAGCCGCCCAGCGCATGAACCGACTGCGGTGTGAGCCCCAAGTGCGCACACACCGGCACACCGCGCTCGACGAGAAAGCGCACCGTGTCGGCCGTCCAGCCGCCACCTTCGAGCTTCACCATGTGCGCGCCGGCCTGCATCAGTGCGGTGGCGCTGCGCATGGCCTGCGAAGGTGACTCGTGGTAGCTGCCGAAGGGCAGGTCACCGACGACCCAGGTGGTGCGGTTGCCAGCCGTCACGCAGCGCACGTGGTACGCCATTTCTTCCAGCGTGACGGGCAGCGTGCTGCTGCGGCCTTGCAGCGCCATGCCGAGCGAATCGCCGATCAGCAGGCTGTCCACTCCCGCCTTGTCCATCACCTGGGCAAAGGTGGCGTCGTAGCAGGTCAGCATGGCGACCGGCTCACCGGCCGCATGCATCTCGCGCAGCCGGTGCAGCGTGATCGGCTTGCGCTCCTTGGCGCCGCGGTTGGCGCCGTAGAGGTTGGGCTCGGCGTCGGGCGATGGCTTGGTGGCGGTGTTCATGAGGTGGTCATTCCCAGCTTGTCGAGCAACTCTCGGTCGGCTTGCACATCGGGGTTGCCGGTGGTCAGGAGCTTGTCGCCGTAGAAGATGGAGTTGGCACCGGCGAGGAAGCACAAGGCCTGCACCGCTTCGCCGAGCTGCTGGCGGCCTGCCGACAAACGCACGCGCGAGGTCGGCATGGTGATGCGCGCGACCGCAATGCTGCGCACGAACTCCAGCGGGTCGAGCTTGTCTTGCCCGTGCAGCGGTGTGCCTTCCACCTGCACCAGGTTGTTGATGGGCACCGACTCGGGGTACGGGTCGAGGTTGGCCAGGGCGGCAATCAACCCGGCGCGCTGCGTGCGCGTTTCACCCATGCCGACGATGCCGCCGCAGCACACTTTCACACCGGCGCCACGCACACGTTGCAGCGTGTCGAGCCGGTCTTCGTACTGGCGGGTGCTGATGATGTCGCCGTACTTGTCGGGCGCGGTGTCGATGTTGTGGTTGTAGTAGTCGAGGCCAGCCTCTTGCAGTGTCTCGGCCTGGCCGTCTTCCAGCATGCCCAGCGTGGCGCAGGTTTCCAGCCCCAGCGACTTCACCGCGCTGATGAGTTCGGCCACTTTCTCCACGTCACGGTCTTTCGGGCCGCGCCATGCGGCGCCCATGCAGAAGCGCGTGGCGCCCGCGGCCTGTGCGCGGCGCGCGGCGTCGAGCACGGCTTCAGGCTCCATCAGCTTGCTGGCTTCGACCCCGGTGTCATAGCGTGCGGCCTGAGGGCAATACGAACAGTCTTCAGGGCAACCACCGGTCTTGATCGACAGCAGGGTGGAGAGCTGCACTTCGGTGGGGTCAAAGTGCTCGCGGTGCACGGTCTGTGCACGAAACATCAGCTCGGCAAAAGGGAGGTCAAACAGGGCCTCCACCTCGGCCACCGGCCAGCGCTCGGCGACGGGAGCAGCGGCGGGCTTGCGGGTCTGAACACGAACGGCGGCTTCTTGCATGAGCGTCTCTCCGGGTGGCTACGGCGCGCAGTCTAACCAGATGTTTGCTGCACCGCGTCAAGCTGGTTGGTAGGCCAGCCGCACGTAGATGGGGGCAAAGGCCTCGGCCTGCGTCACTTCCAGCAGGCGCTCGCGTGAGAGTTCGAGCATGGCGATGAAGGTCACCACCAGCACCTGTGGGCCACGGCTCACGTCGAACAGGTCTTCGAACATCGCAAAGCGGCGCCCTTGCAGACGGCGCAGCACGATGCTCATGTGCTCGCGTACGCTGAGATGTTCGCGGGTGATGGTGTGATGCTGGTTGAGCTTGGCGCGTTTGAGGATGTCGAGCCAGGCCACGCGCAGTTCATCGGCGTCGACATCGGGGAAGCGGGGCTTCAGCGATTGTTCGATGGTGACCTGCGCACGCAGAAAATCGCGCCCGATCACCGGCAGCGCATCGAGCCGCGCGGCGGCCAGCTTGATCTGCTCGTACTCCAGCAGGCGGCGCACCAGCTCGGCACGCGGGTCTTCAGCCTCTTGCCCTTCGGCCACCTTCTTCGGCGGCAAGAGCATGCGCGACTTGATCTCGATCAGCATCGCCGCCATCAGCAGGTATTCGCTGGCGAGCTCCAGGTTGGTCTTGCGGATCTGCTCCACGTACGCCAGGTATTGGCGCGTCACGCTTGCGAGCGGAATGTCGAGGATGTTGAAGTTCTGCTTGCGGATCAGGTAGAGCAGCAAGTCGAGCGGGCCTTCGAAGGCCTCGAGAAACACTTCCAGTGCATCGGGTGGGATGTACAGGTCGTGCGGCATGGCGAACAGCGGCTCGCCATACAGCCGAGCCACTGCCACGTTGTCGACGACATGGGGCGCGTCGGGCGCCATCACCTCGTTGCTCACGATGAGGGAATCAGACCGGCGCCCGGCCGCCCGAAGCCGGGCTGCGCCCCCTCGGGGGGCAGGAGCGAAGCGACGTGGGGGTCATCATGACTAGCGTTTCGTTTGGTACACGTACGGCGCTTGGGCGACACGGGCGTCGCGGTACTCGGCCTGAGCAGGCAAGTCGAGCGGCTTGTCCCACAGCAGGGCGCGGCCCTGGCGCTGTTCGTCTTCCAGCGTGGGTTTCTTGGCCTTGAGTTCCTCGATGAACGAGGTGACGTCGGATTTGTAGGCTTTCCAGAACAGCGGCATGGTGGTCTTGGCGCGCGGGAGCCGGCGGCAGAGTGAGAGGGCGAGTTTAACGGCCAAGGGCCTCGGGCTTGTCAGGCTTCGACTCGGCGCAGGTTTTGCGCTGTTTTCAGGAATTCATTGGGTTCGCCGATCACCCAGCGTGCCAACTGGTCGAGCAAATCCGAGCCCACGAGGTGGGCCGGGAAGTCAGCATTCACCGTCTCCAGTGCGTCGAAATTGCTGACCTGGAAGCGCAGCGTGCCTTCGTCATGGTCGGGCAGCAGGCGCACCATCAGGCTCACGTCGGCGGTAAATGCGAAGCGCACTTCTTCGAGCCGGCCGCTGTCGGGTGGTGCACCCATGGGTGTCGGGCGCAATCCCGGCCTGGCGCAGTTTGGATTTCAAGCCGCTCGATCTCGGGCGGGAAGTCCTTGCTCATGGTGAGCGGGCGGCCCGATTTCTGCAACGCGTGGATCACCACGTGGTCGAACACCTCCTCGCCGCGGTGCTGCTTGCGCCGGGCATGGTGTCGATGGTCTGTTGTGTCTTAAGCGCTTCGGCCTGGCGCCTGAGGTCGTCTAGAAATCCCACGAATTGCCTCCGCTGTCGGGGCGAGCAGCATAGCGCTGGGTGTTGCGAGTGGCCTGTTCAACTCTGCGTCACACGCGTGGTGGCACGATGGCGCCATGCACAAGATCAATCTACCTGCACCACAGGTGCGCGAGGGCATGTCGCTGGCCGAGGCGCGCCGCGCCGCGTTGCAGGGCTGCTGGCAGCAGATCGAGGCCAGCGCCGCCGAGATCGTCGCCGTGCCCACCGATGCCGAGCCCGTGCATCGGTTGCGCGTGGGGCTGCGCCGTTTGCGCAGCCTGCAGCGTTTTCTGTCCGACGCCGGCGTCGAAACCCCCGCCTGGGCTGCGCCGGTGGCCCAACTGTTTCGCCGGCTCAGTGCGGCGCGTGACCACGATGTCGTTGACACGGTGATGCTGCCGCGGGTGCAAGCTGCCTTCGCTTCATTGCAGGGGCCCGACGAGGGCACGCCGCAGCCGCCTTGGCATCTGACCGTTCACCTGCACGGCGAGACACCCGCCGAGGTGCTGCGTGACCCGGCCTCGCAGCGTTTGCTGCGCGATCTGCGGCGGGCGCTGGCGGTGCCTGGGTTCGACGCAGCGGGCGAGCGACATGCTCTGCAGGCCCTGGCCAAACGGCGTCTGGAGCGTTGGCACCGTCGCGTACTGGCCGGCATCGGGCGGTTTGCCGATCTCGACGAGGCCGAGCGCCACGCGCTGCGCAAACGCATCAAGCGGCTGCGCTATGCCGCCGAGTGGGTGGCGCCGCTGTACCCGCGACGCACCGTGAAGCCCTACCTCGTTGCACTGAACGACGCCCAGACCTGCCTGGGTGAGATCAGCGATGTGGCGTTGGCGTGGCGTGTGTTGTGCAAGCAGGTCGATGGTGAACCGCAGACCCTGTTTGCGCTGGGCTGGCTGGCGGCGCAGCGCGAATGCCTGCTCGCGGCAGCACCCTCGCGGCTGTCAGTGCTTGCCGGCGTCAGGCGCTTCTGGGCGCACCGCTAGGGCCTGCCGCAGGCCCCACAAGCTGAGTGGCTCGCGCCAGGGCCGCCCCGAGATGGGAGGTGATGTTTTCTGCGCCGAGCGCGGCGTCGAAGCTGTCGTGGTGGAGCATCGCGCGTGGTTGTTCGTTCAGGTCGCACAACACCAGGCGTACCCCTTGACGCATGAGGGCGCGGTGCAGCTGCATCAGCGCGTCCAGGCCTGAGTTGTCCATCGACACCAGCTGGTGCATCTCCAGCACCACGGCGCGCGTGCCTTCGGGCAGCGTCTGCGCCACGGCTTCAACCTTGCTGACCGCGCCGAAGAACAGCGCGCCGTACAGCCGGTACACCTGCACGCCCGGTGGGCTGTCGGGTGCGGCTTCCACTCGGAACAGCTTGCTCATCCGGTAGATGAAAAAGCCGCAGGCCAGCACCAGGCCTACTTGCACCGCCACCGTGAGGTCAAACACCACCGTCAGGAAGAAGGTGCCCAGCAGCACCGTGCGGTAGGGCAGGCTGAAATGGCGCAGCCGCGCGAACTCGTGCCACTCGCCCATGTTCCAGGCAGCAAACAGCACGATGCCGGCCAGCACCGCCAGCGGCACGTTCATCGCCAGCGGTGCGGCCACCAGCACCACCAGCAGCAGCGTGGCCGAATGCACGATGCCGGCGATGGGGCTGTAGGCGCCGGCGCGAACGCTCGTCACGGTGCGAGCGATGGTGCCGGTGACGGGAATGCCGCCGAAGAAAGGCACCACCAGGTTGGCCACACCCAGCGCCATCAACTCCTGGTTGGGGTCGTGGCGGGGTTTGTCGATCAGGTTGTCGGCAATGCGTGCGCACAGCAGCGATTCGACGGCGCCCAACAGCGCGATCGTCAGCGTGGGAAACACCAGTTCCTTGGCGCTTTGCCAGCTGAAAGCGGGCAGCTCCAGCGTGGGCAGGCTTTGCGGAATGCCACCGAACCGCGTGCCGATGGTTTCGACCGGCAGCTCCATCAGAAAGGCCAGCAGCGACAAGCTCACCAACGCGACGATGGGCCCAGGCACACGCGACGCCGTGCGCAAGGTGCGGCCTTCCAGCAGGGCCGGTGGCAGCACCGAGCCGCTGGAAAACAGGCGTGGCCAGCCGAACAACATCAGCACGCACAACGCACCGAGCGCCAGCGCGTAGGGGTTGAGGCTGCCCAGGTGCGTGACCAGCGCATGGATCTGCGCAAAAAAATCGCTGGGCAACTTGTCGATGGACAAACCCAGCAAATCCTTGATCTGCGAGAACGCGATCAGCACCGCGATGCCATTGGTGAAGCCGATCACGATGGTCACCGGGATGTAGCGCACCAGCGCGCCGAGCTTGAACAGGCCCATCAGGAACAGCAGCACGCCGGCCAGTGCCGTGGCGATCAGCAGATTGGTGAGGCCGTATCGCAGCAGGATGCCGTAGACGATGACGATGAAAGCGCCCGCCGGCCCGCCGATCTGCACGTTCGAACCACCCAACAGCGACACCAGAAAGCCGCCGATGATGGCGGTGAAGATGCCCTGCTCGGGCTTCACGCCCGAGGCAATGGCAAAGGCCATGGCCAGCGGCAAGGCGACGATGCCCACCGTGATGCCCGCCCCCAGGTCGGCCCCGAACCGCTGCCGGTTGTAGCCCTTCAGTGCATCCAGCAGGCGAGGTCGGAATGGATGCAGCGGCAATGACATGGATCAGCGCATGCGCAGTCAGCGAATGCGCAGGCCGGGCGTGGCGCCGGGCCAGGGTTCGAGCACGTATAAGCCGGGGTTGTTCTTTTCATCGGCGTGCGAGGCCGCAAGAACCATGCCCTCGCTTACGCCGAACTTCATCTTGCGCGGCGCGAGGTTGGCCACCATCACGGTGAACTTGCCGATCAGGTCTTCGGGCTTGTAGGCGCTCTTGATGCCGCTGAACACATTTCGAGTTTTGCCTTCGCCGACGTCGAGCGTGAGGCGCAGCAGCTTGTCGGAACCCTCGACGTGCTCGCAGTTGACGATCTTCGCGATGCGCAGATCGACCTTGGTGAAATCGTCGATCTTGATTTCGTCGGCCAGGGGTTCGCCCCCCGGCGGTGGTGCTTCGACGACAGCCGGCTCGAAGAGCGCTTCCAGCAGCTTGGGGTCGACGCGCTGCATCACATGCTTGTACTCGCCGATGGTGTGGGCACCCAGAAAACGCGCCGCATCGCCGAAGTTCATGGGCTCTACCCGCAAAAAGGCTTCCACTTGTGCCGCCAGTGCCGGAAGCACCGGCTTCAAGTAGATGGTCAACAAACGGAAAGCTTCGATGCAGGTGGTGCACACGTCATGCAGGCGCGCATCCATGCCTTGTTGCTTGGCCAGCTCCCACGGCTTGTTGGCGTCGACGTACTCGTTGACCTTGTCAGCCAAGGCCATCACCTGGCGCAGGGCCTTACCGTACTCGCGCGTCTCGTACAGCTCGGCGACGTGCTCGCGGTCGGCCCGCAATAACCCCAGCAGTGTTTCACCGTCGGTGGCGATTCGGCCCAGCTCGCCGTTGAAGCGCTTGGTCAGGAAGCCCGCGGCGCGGCTGGCGATGTTGATGTACTTGCCCACCAGGTCGGAGTTGACCCGCGCGACGAAGTCATCGGGGTTGAAGTCGATGTCTTCCACACGCCCGTTGAGCTTGGCGGCGATGTAGTAGCGCATCCACTCGGCGTTCATGCCGAGTTGCAGGTACTTGAGCGGCGAGATGCCGGTGCCGCGGCTCTTGCTCATCTTTTCGCCGCTGAGCGCCAGGAAGCCGTGCACGAAGATGTGGTTCGGTGTCTTGCGGCCGCTGAAGTGCAGCATCGCCGGCCAGAACAAGGTGTGGAAGGTGACGATGTCCTTGCCGATGAAGTGCACCTGCTCGACCTCGGGCTGCGCCAAGTAGGCGTCGAAATCGATGCCGATCTTGCCGAACCAGTTCTTCAGGCTGGCCAGGTATCCGACCGGCGCGTCGAGCCAGACGTAGA
>JACMKW010000301.1 GCA_014379885.1 Rhizobacter sp. | reverse complement strand
ACGCGCTATCCGCGCCTTGCCAGGGTGGGCCGGCACGCCGATCCTGGCCATGACGGGCAATGCCTTCGACGAAGACCGGCAGGCCTGCCTGGCCGCGGGCATGAACGACTTCATCACCAAGCCGGTGAACCTGGCCACGCTGTACGCGTCGTTGCTGAAGTGGCTGCCCGAGCGCAGTGGTGTGTGATGCCGCTCGGCCGCCCTGGTTGTTGACCGCTTGCGCGTTATGACGGGCAGTCTGGGGCTCACTGGCTCGCCGTAATCCCCCCGTCCAGGTACAGCACCTGCCCGGTCACGAAGGCCGCCGCCGGGCTGCAGAAGAACATCGTCGGGCCGACCACATCGGGCGGCTCGCCCACGCGGCCCAGCGGGATGCGGTCGGTCACCTGTTTGTAGGTTTCGGGGTTGTCGAGCCAGTGGCGGGCCATCTCGCTGCGCACCACGGTGGGCGCCACGCCATTGACGGTGATGCCGTGTTCGGCCAGCTCCATCGCGTGTTGCTTCACCAGCATCACCAGCGCGCCCTTGGTGGCGCAGTAGGCGGAGTAGCCGCGGCGGCGCAGGCCGAGTTGTGAACGCACCGAGAGCAAGTGCACCTGACGGCCGGGTGTGCGGCCGGCGGCAATGGCGGCGATCTGGTGTTTGGCGGTGGCCTGCGCCAGAAACATGGCCGCCTTGAGGTTCACCTGCACCACTTCGTCGAAGGCTTCTTCGGTCACGTCGGCGAGCTTCTCTTCACGCTGAATGCCCACGCAGTTGATCAGCAGATCGAGTGCGCCGAAGTGCTGCGCCACCGCGTCGACGGAGGCGCGGATGTCGGCCACCGAATGGGCGTCCATCGCCAGGCCGAAGGCATCGAGCCCGTTGTCACGCAATCGCGCGGCCAGCGCTTCGGCCTTGTCGGCGCTGCGGCCCGAGACGGCCACACGCGCACCCGCAAGCGCCAGGCCCCAGGCCACCGCTTCGCCGATGCCGCCATAACCGCCGGGCACATAGGCCACACGCCCGCGCAGGTCAAAAAGGCCGGCGAGCGTCTGGATGAAGTCGACGGGGATGTCGACGGTGTTCGTGGTCGTCATGGCATCAGTCCATCAACAAACCACCGTTGAGATCGAGGATCTCGCCGGTGATGAAACCCGACAGCGGTGACGCGAGAAAGCGCACCGTGTGGGCAAATTCTTCTGGCTCACAAAAGCGGCCGACCGGGATCTGCTTCAGCAACTCCTGGCGTTGCGCTTCGGTGAGCTGCTCGGTGATCATCGGCGTCTTCACATACGCCGGTGCAATGCCGTTGGCCGTGACGCCGAAGGCAGCAAGTTCGCGCGCCAGCGAGAAGGTCAGCGCGCTCATCGCGCCCTTGCTCACCGAGTAGGCGGTGCCGGCGGTCAGGCCGCCGGTTTTGGCCGCCAGCGAACTGGTGTTGATGATGCGGCCCCAGCGCCGCGCCTTCATGCCCGGCACCACGGCTTGCGCCCAGTACATCGCGCCATCGAGGTTGGCGCCCATCACACGCCGCCACTCGCTCGCGCTGGTGGCCTCGATCTTGTTGGTGGAGAGGATGCCGGCGTTGTTGACCAGCACGTCAACCGGCCCGAGCCGCTGTTCGATCAGCGCATGCGCAGCGAGCACGGCCTGCGGGTTGCTGATGTCGCAAACAACGGCGAGCACCGCGCTGCCGTAGGCGGCTTGCAGCGGCTCCATCGACGAGGAATTCACGTCGACCAGCGCCACGCGGCAGCCGTCTTCGATCAGGGCCGACACCACCGCGCGGCCCATGGTGCCGCCGGCGCCGGTGACGAGCGCGATTTTGTCTTTCAAAGCCGGCTTTTGAGTAAGAGATGGAGTCATGTGTCGAGAACACTCTTCTTGCCAAACAAACCACGGGAGCGGAAGGTGACCACCGCAATGAACAACAGGTACATGGACATCAGCGACCACTCCGACGCATACGCTCCGGTGAGCCCGACCACCATGCCCACCAAGAGGCCGGCGAGGACCGCGCCCCACAGCGAACCCACGCCGCCGAGCACGATGATCAGGAAGGCCGGCACCACCGCGTCCACGCCCACGTGCGGGCGGATGCCCCAGATCGGCGCCATCACGACACCGGCGATGGCCGCGAGACCGACACCGATGGCAAACACCAGCAGGCGCAACTTCGGCAGGTT
>JACMKW010000300.1 GCA_014379885.1 Rhizobacter sp. | reverse complement strand
TCCGGCTTGTGTGCGCGGCCCTCCGCCCTAGCAAAATCCCCCCCCCCCCCCCCCCCACGGCCGCCCTGAGGCAGCTTCAGGCGCGGCCCCGGGCTCGACACCTCACCAGTTCAGGCCGAGGGTGTACCGCCCATTCGTCGCACCGGTACCACCGCTGTAGTACCTCACCCGCACAAAGCGCTGCACGGTCGCGCCGGTGCTGTTGCTCAGTGTCACCGTGTCCACTGCGCCCGCGCCTCTTTCGCTCTTGCCCAGCTGCGTGCCCGACGCGTTGTAGACGTACAGGTCGTAGTCACTCGATGCGTTGGGCGCGAGCGTGGCGGTGAGCGTGCGGCCGGCCGGCAGATTGACGACGAAGTAATCGTTGTCTGCCGACGAACCCATGCTGCCGTTCCAGGTGGCGGGGGTGGAGACCAAGTTGGCAGCGGCCCGGCTGTCGTTGGGCTCGGTCTCGTTGTTGCTCGGCGGGGTGACGTTGGTGATTTTCAAGAACTTCGCCGTCACGGGGCCCCATTGCCCGGAGGCCACCCTGGCGCGCACGAACACCAGGTGATTGCCAAGCGACAAGCCACTCGTGTTGAGCGTGCCGGCGAGGCTTTCGGTGGTGGCGTTGAAGCTGCCATCAGCGGCCGAAAGCGCAATCGGGGCGGCACCCGTGGACCACGGCGGCACATCGATGTAGGCCTCGGCGGCGGTGACGTTGCGCGTGGGCTCGGTGCCGTTGCTCTGGTTGAAGCGCGTGTGGGTGGCCGACGCCGTCAGGCTCACCGGCGTGCCCGCCGTCACGCCCCCGCCGCTGGCGTCGCCGCCCAATGTCAGCGTGGTCACGTCTGCCCCACCGGGGATCTGGTACGGCGCGCGCACCACCTTGGCCGCATAAATCAGCGCGGGCAGGTTCTTCGGCTTGGTGCTGCTGTTGTAGGTGCTGCAGCTCTCGAAAAAGCTGCTGCCCAGCTCGATGGTGTAGGCCGCCACGCCCAGCTCGCCATAGCTCGGGCCGTCGCTCGTGCCGTCGGTGGGGTACAGGCCGATGGATTGCTGCGGCGTGTAGCCGTTGAAGTACGCGAGGCGGCGCCCCAGCGTTTGCAATGCCGTGCCATTGGGCGAGGGCGTGGACGTGGTTCCCCAAGGCCACAGCACCAGTTGGCTGTAGCTGTGGATGTCGATGTGAATGCCGCTGGTGTCGGCCGGTGCCGCGTCGCCGGGGTTCGGCCCGCGGCGGTCGGGGAAGATGCTTCGCAAGTAGCCTTGCAGCGCCTGCACCTCAGGCTCCGAGGCCGGCAGGGGGCCACGGAAGGTTTCATCGCACTGGTTGCCGCTGGAGCCCTGGCCGCCAGTGGTGTTCCAGCCGAAGCTGAAGTTGCGGTTCAGGTCGGCACCGCGGCTGTTGCTGGTGGCCCCGCAATAAGCCGTGTTGGTGTTCTTGCGCCACGACAAGCCGCCCTCTGCCTTCTTTCGGCCGTCGGGGTTGGTTTGCAGCATGAGGTGGACTTCATGGTGATCGAGGATCCAGGTGGCATCAGCGTCAACACCGTAGCCGTTGACCAGCCAGCGAGCAAACTCGAGCGCCAGCGGCGCGGTGGTGTACTCGCGCGCATGGATGGCGCTGTTGACGAACAGCTTCGGCTTGGTGCCACCAACGGCAGCGTTGGTGAGCTTAAGCACACGCACGTCGTAGCCGCCCAGGTTCTGGGTTTTCTGCCACGAATCGCCGACGTCGAGCCACTGTGCGAGGTTGGGGAAGCTGGTGGCGAAATTTTGCGCCGCCTGGAAGGTTTCTTCGACCGTCTCGTAGCACGAAAAGCCCGGGATCGACTGGATGCTGGCGTCGCCACGTGCCGGCAACGGCCGCCCCGTCTCAATGCCGGTCGTTTCGCTGCGCTGGCGCGCATCGGCCGCCTGTTGAATCTGGTTGAGAAAGTCATCGCGCCTCTGGATGTACTCGGGCGCGTTCTCGACCCTGAAGCCATAGCTGCGCAGCGTGGCAATCTCCAGCGCGTTGAGCTCGAACACCATGAAGCCGTTGTCGTACTGCGATTCGAGCAGGTTGGCGTGGAAGGTGATGGCCGCCTTGCGCGCCGTGGCGAGATCGGGGAAGAAGGCCTTGTAGATGTTGATCCGCTGCTTTTCCTGCTGTCGCAGTGCGCGCATCTCGGCAGCAGGGTCATCGGCCGCGGCGGCTGGGCCAGCGCACACTGCGAGCAACAACGTGGCCATGGCGGCGCTCAACGGGGGGCGGGTGAAGGTCATGAAAGCACTCCCTTGTGGGGTCGAAAATCCAGCCTCGAGAGCCCGGCCGGTTCGGCGCGCATCGGCGGGTGATCGACCTCGCCGGTGAGCCGTGATTCTGGTTCACGCAGCCGCGCCGAGACAGGAGATCCACACATGAAGATGGTTATTTCTGTGGTGTTGGCGGCAACCGCTTTTTGCAGTAGCGCGAGCGCATGCGAAGGCGGCGTGGGCGATTGGTCACGCAGCTTTCTGGCGATGCGATCGGTGCGTGGGCATTTCGATGGCGGCACGTGGAAGGCCTCGGTGGATCAATGGAACGGGGCCAAACATCAGGCGATGCAGTGCCTCGCACAACACGCGGCAGCCCAGGCCGCCGAACCCACCCAGCTGCTGCAATGGATGGGCCAGCCAGACGAGCGGCTGCGCTGCCCGTCGGTGGAGTGCAACGCGTTTTTGCCCACCCTTCAGGTGCCTGCCGAGGTCTGGGTGTATCGGTGGCGCGCAAACCACGATCGCCTCGGGTTCGCCGTGATCAGCGGCCGTGTCAACCGTGCACAGTGGTCCTACGTGGGCGAATAGCCCAGCATCAAACGTCCAGCGTGAAGACCAGTGCCACGCGGCGCTGGGGTTCTCCGTGGCCCGCCAGTATGGGCGCCCAGACCGTGTTGTTGGCGTCGCGCTGGGGCATCAGGCCCTTGGTCATCACGGCCACTTCTTCAGACGAAGCGTCGATGTCGTTCACATGGGCGAACTGGCCGTCGTAGAGCTTGGCCAGCATCGCGCCATCGGATTCGATGAGGACAAGGTACTTCACAGGGGTCTTGTGCATGGGATTCCTGATGCGATCAGTTGAGCCACTGGCGTGCGTTTTGGAACATGCGCATCCAGGGGCTGAGGGTGCTCTTGTCGCCCGATGTCCAGCTCATCAGTACATTGCGGAACACGCGCTCGGGGTGCGGCATCAACACGGTGAAGCGGCCGTCGGGCGTAGTCACCGAGGTGAGGCCGCCGGGGCTGCCATTGGGGTTGGCCGGGTAGGCCTCGGTGGCGGCGCCGCTGTTGTCGACGAAGCGCATCGCACCGTGTACGGTTTTTGCATCGCCACGTTGCGAAAAATCGGCAAAGCCTTCGCCGTGTGCCACGGCGATGGGCAGTCGGCTGCCCGCCATGCCCTTGAAGAAGATCGACGGGCTGTCCAGCACTTCCACCAGGCTCAAGCGGGCTTCGAACTGCTCGCTCTTGTTGCGCGTGAACTTCGGCCAGGCCTGTGCACCGGGGATGATGGGCGACAGCGCGGCCATCATCTGGCAGCCGTTGCACACGCCCAGCGCGAAGGTGTCCTGGCGCCGGAAGAAGGCGGCGAATTGCTCGGCCAATGTCGGGTTGAACGTCACCGAGCGGGCCCAACCTTCGCCGGCACCGAGGGTGTCACCGTAGCTGAAGCCGCCGCAGGCCACCAGCACCTGGAAGTCTTCCAGACGGTGGCGGCCCGCCGCCAGGTCGCTCATGTGGACATCATGGGCGTCGAAGCCGGCCAGGTCGAAGGCGGCTGC
The DNA here is from genome assembly GCA_014379885.1 of Rhizobacter sp. The sequence continues at coordinate 30 of JACMKW010000300.1, read as the reverse complement.
CATCTCGCGCTGGCTGTTGACGCCCTGCTC
>JACMKW010000299.1 GCA_014379885.1 Rhizobacter sp. | reverse complement strand
GCTTCGTCATGCGGATGAAGCGCGACAACAGCCTGGTGCCCAAAGCCTGCGACGCGGTCGCGCACCAGGTAGGCCCTCGTCATCCCCTCGACCATGCGCGGCTGCCAAGCTTGGTCGATCATGTGACCACCGTGCTCGAAGTAGGGCGCCAGACGCTGAAGAACACTGGCGAGGTTCACAAGCTCTTCCGTGGCGCCCCGTTGTGCGTGCCGCAATGCGTAGCGGTCTTCACCGCGCTGCTCGATGCGCCAAACGCCGATGCCACTGTGCCCGCGGCGCTGCTTCAGCACACGGGCACCTCGGGTGAGCCGACCGGGAAGTTCATCCCTCAGATGCGCCAGCGTTGCGACACTGTGCACATCGCTGCCGAATGGCAAGTCTCGTACCGAGAGCAACACGTCTTTGGTGCCGAGCTTGAGGATCGTGTCCGGGTGCGTACTGACAAACACGCCCTTCGCCGCCACGTACCGAAGCAGGCCGTCCAATGCGCCCCGATCCCTTCCGCCTTCCACCGGGTTGTGCCACACCAGAACGCCGTGCACGCCGGAGAGCTGCTGCGAGACCTCGTCTCGAAAGTCGTCGCTGTAGATCGCCGGCTCTGCCGCGACTGCCGTGCCCTTGAAGGCCTCGAAAAGCGCTTTGAACCGGCTCTCGGCGGGATCGGCTCGATCCCGGGCCGCGCGATTCCCCGGATACAGAATGGCCAGGCGTCGGCGATTTTCAATGCTCAAGTTGCGCCCCCTTGTTGCATGTTCATGTCGTGCCACTGCATCAGGATTCCCCTTTGGGCTGAACAGGCAGCCCGGCGTTTCGCCAGGCTTCAATACCGCCGGTGAGGAAGCGTGCATCAAAGCCTCGTGCCCGCAGCGCCAGCGCCGTGGAGCGGCCGATGTCGAGACCGTGTACGCAGCACACCACCACGGGCTGCGAAGGGTCCAGCTCAAGACTCCATCGATCTACTTGACCCGGGTCGCACCATTGCGCGCCGGCGATGGTCTCGGTCGCCTGGGCCAGGTGCTCGGGGCGGCGAATATCAAGAATGCGAACCTTGGCAGCATCGGCAGCGAGCGTTTGAAGTTCCGTGCTCCAGCCCGCCGCATCGGTGGCGACCGCCTCGCGATAGCGGCAGTAGACACCCTCCCAGCGGATGTTCTGCATGAACGTATCGACGTAGGCGGCGGCCTTCGCTCCAAAATCCATGTGGTAAGCGTGCTCGTGCATGTCGAGTGCGAGCACAGGCGTGGCGCCCGCGAGCAGCTGCGTGTGGTCGGCCGCCCAGTGGTTGAGGAGCCGGCTTTCGCGGGAAGACCAAGACATGAGCGCCCATCCGGAACCTCCACCCATGGCCTTCGCAAGTGCCATGAACTCGGCACGCCACCGATCCACTGAACCAAAATCGCGTTCCAGCGCGGTGTACAGGCCGCTGGCTGGCACCACGCCATCGCCGCCCAGGCAATCGAAGTACAGCTCATGCAGTACGGCCGAATTGGCGGCGACGAGTTCTTCCCGCTTGAGGCCGTTGACGGTGAACACGGGAGCGGTCGCCCAGTCGAGCTCGCCGAGTTGCTTGCGGATCGCGTTCAAGCGCTTCACCGCGCCGGCGTAGTTGTTCTCGTGGTGGCTGGCGACCAGCCGTTGCGACAGCCCGTCGAGCTTGTTGAGATCGAGGGTCAGGGGGCGAAGTTGGTAGTCCATGCGATCTCCTTTGCGCTAGGCGCGCGTCATCAATGGGTACACCACCAGGCCCACCCGGGCGACGGCGATCACGATCAAGGGCTCGGGCAGTTCCACTACGCGTGACGCCCTTCGCGCACAGAGGGTCGATGCTCCGTGGCCCATCGGCGTGCGTGTTCGATGGGTATCGAAGGGGGCAGCGTCGAGCGCAGTTCGATCACTGCAGGCAATTTACCCATCCGAGCGATCCACGCTGACACGGCGTCATGACGGCAGAGCAGTTCTTTGCCCTCCGGGGTGAACCCCAGCGCGGTCAGTGTCGGGAACAGGAAGTAGTCGGCCAGTGTCGGCACGTCACAAGCCAAAAAGCCCGGCCCCTTCAAGCAGCCATCCATGACCGACAAGGCCAGTTCAATTTTGGGGAGGGATTCCGCGACCACCGCTTCATCGGCCGCAATGCCAAGTTCGCCAAACACCAGGCGCTCGTGAACCAGGTAATAAATCATGTACGGATAAAAGTACGAGCTCAACGCGCTCATCCATTGGTGACACAGGGCGCGTGCTTGTCTCTCTGCCGGGAGCAAAGGCGGCCCGTCGAAGTTTTCCTCGATGTACAAGCCGATTGCGCTGGTTTCATAAAGCATGAAGCTGCCGTGCTGCAGCGCAGGAACCCGTCCGAAAGGGTGGCGCTTCAGGTGCGCCGGTGTGCCTATCTCGTGCTCAACATCATGAAAGCGAAACGCGACGCCCTTGGCGTGCAGAACCAGGCGAGCCACGTTCACGTACGTACTGCGTTGGAAGCCGTAGAGAACGATCTCGTCGGTTGATGTTGGCTGGGTGGTCTGATGGGTCACTGGTTTTTTCCTTTCGGTTCTTTGCGCTGGCTGTCGCGCTGGAAGTGGGTGTAGAGCGAATCCAGGACGGCTCGCATCTCAAGCAGCAAGGCGTCATCGCCTTCGAGGCGTTCGCGGGCGCCGGCCAGTACGGCCTCGAAGCCAACGGCTTCCGGAACCGGCTCGCCGCCGACGTCCAGCGCGTGCACCATCGCCGCCAGACGCAGCAGCGCGGGGTCTTCGTCAAGACCGAAGCTCGTCATCAGCACCTCGAAGGTGATCTTGTCACCGACGTGCGTGAACGTGGCGCCGTCAAAGTCGAAGCCGAGCGCCTTGCGAGGACAGTCGGCCGGCTTGGCCAACCACTGAAACCGGGCGTCGTGGTCGATGAACCGGTGGATCAGCCAAGCGCTGGCGACGCGGTCAACCCACAAGCGACGCCGGGTGGCCCAGGTCCGGCCTTGGTACTCGGCCGCATTCAGCCTCGGGATTTGCCCGTCGATCTGCTGCGGCTCGTCGGGCGACAGAACCCGCTCGATCCGGCCGCAGAAATCAGCCCAGTCAGCCTCGGCCGCGAGGGTCGCTTCACCTGGGAAGAAGTCAATCGCTCGCAGCGCGTCGTAGTCGCGCTGCAGCTTCTTGCGCAAGCGGCTCAACTCAGCTGCCCCCAAGCTGGCAAGCGTCGGAACGGCCTGCTTCCAGGCACTCTGAAGCCCTGCGTACTCCTCTCTGCGGTCAAAGAGAGCCACGTACGTGTGGGTGTCGTCAGAGACGGTTGGAAGGGCAGAAAGCAGCCAGGCGCTGCCCCCTTCGCGGAGGCATTCGGCGGCCAGGTCACCCAGTGCGGCTTCGTGCTCGGTGCCGGCGGGCAACAAGTAGGCCCCGTCGCGCAAGGCGGCGCACCCAGCCGTCTTGAGCGCACGCCAGATGCGCATGCGCGCCGTCGCGCTTTGCGTCGGTAGAGAGAGGATGAGCAGAAGCCAACTGCGAGCGGGTTCAGTATTCATGTAGTAAATACTACACCCATGTAGATATAACTACAATACGCCATTGAGCGCCGCGAGGAGCCAACAGCCTGACCCACGGGGCCGAGTCTTCGCATATCTCGTTGCCTGCGGCGAGCACCCGTATCAAGAACCTCGAAGAGAGCATCGGCACCAAGCGGCTTTACCGTACCAGCCAGGGCGTGACGCTCACCCCGCCGGGCCAGGCCTTTGTGCAACATGTTCGCGCCGTGCTGAGCCAGCTCGAGCACTTGCGCGGCGACTTGCAGGAATATGCAAAAGGCGTCAAGGGCCATTTGCGCGTGTTCGCCAACACCACGGCCTTGGGCGAATACCTGCCGCCAGTGCTGCGCAGCTACCCGCTCAGCCACCCCGACGTGAACATCGATCTACGCGAACGTCTTTCGCACGACATCGTTCGTGCCGTGTCCGATGGCCAGACCGACATCGGCATCGTCGCCGGCCTGGTGCGCACCGAGAATTTGCAGACCATTGCGTACCGCAGCGACCGCCTGGTGCTGGTGGTGCCGCGCCTTCACGCGTTGGCCCAGGTGCCGGCTGTGACTTTCGCCGACACGCTGGATTACGACCCCGTGGGCCTGCACGAATCGAGCGCCATCCACGCTTTCTTGCGCCAGGTTTTTGATCAGCTGCACCGCCCGCTGAAACTGCGCATCCAGGTGGGCAACTTCGAAGCCCGCCTGCCGCATGATCGAGGCCACGGTGGGTGTGGCCATCCTGCCCGAGTCGGCCGCGCGCCGCCACGCGCAGACCATGACGATCGCCATCGTGCCGCTGTCTGATGCGTGGGCGGTTCGTGCGATGCCGATCGGTGTGCGCAACCTCGACGCCTTGCCGGCCTTTGCGCGCGATCTGGTCGATCTGCTGGTGGCCGACGCGGCCGCGAGCGCTTGAACTTGAATCTCCGTTCGCGCTGAGGGATCGAAGCGCAGCGCGGAGCACGGCTTCGATACCTTGTATGTTCCCAAGGCCGAGGATTTGACGATGCCCGGTTGTGGCAAGGCAGCTCGATCGATACCTGGGACGCTTGCGATCCCGTGGCTGAGCAAAGAGCGTCTTGCTGCATCTTCTCGATAACCCGAACGGTTGCTTGTGCACGTGGTGGCTTGCCACTCGTAGCCCGAATGTTTTTGCAAGGATGGGTATGAGTAAGACTGACCAAGAACGCTTTGTAGGCATCGATGTTGCCAAGGCCACGCTGGACGTATGCATCGATCCTTTGGGAGAACACGCTGAACAGCATTTGCCTTACGACTGCGCAAGCGTCGCACGGCTGGCTGAACAGCTCGCAATATTGGCTCCCACGTTGATCGTGCTGGAAGCCACCGGGGGCCTGGAGACCCGGCTGGCCAGTGAGCTGCTGGCGCGGGGGTTGCCGGTTGCGGTGGTCAACCCGCGGCAGGTGCGTGACTTCGCACGCTGCACGGGCGAGCTCGCCAAGACCGATCGCATCGATGCGCGCGTGCTGTGCGGGTTTGCGCGCGCCATTCGCCCTGCCGCGCGCGGTGTGCCCGATGCGCCCACCCGAGAGCTGGCCGAGCTGCTGGCGCGCAGGCGTCAGCTGGTGGAGATGCGCATGCAAGAGATGCAACGCGCTCATCAAGCAGCCTCCAAGCCGGCGCAAAAGAGCTTGAAGGCGCATATTGCGTGGTTGGACAAGCGCGTCGACGAGATCGACAACGACTTGCGCGCGCGCTTGCGCCAGTCCCCCGCTTGGCGGGCCAAGGACGATCTGCTGCGCAGCATCCCCGGTATCGGCGACGTCAACAGCTTCACGATGATGGCGCGCTGCCCTGAGCTGGGGCAGCTCAATCGGCGTGAGATCTCCAAGCTGGTCGGTGTCGCACCGCTGGCTTGCGACAGTGGCAAGTACCGCGGCAAGCGGCGCATCCAGGGAGGTCGATTCGACGTGCGCAAGACCTTGTACATGGCCGCCATCAGTGCAATGCGCCACAACGCCACCATCAAAGAGTTCGCCCAGCGGCTCAAAGCCGCTGGCAAACCCTCCAAAGTCGTCATCGTGGCTTGCATGCGCAAGCTGCTGACGATCATGAATGTCGTCATCAAAACCAACAAACCCTGGAATCCTGAGCTCCGTGTCGCTTGACTTTGAACACGGTTGCTCAGCCTGAGCGGCCTAAATTCTTCGCCCAACTGAGCCATGCGCTTTCGCCAACAGCAAGACGACGCACGCCGCGCCACCCAGCGGCTGCTGGCGCTGTACGCGCTGCTCTTGCTGGCCCTCATCGTGGCCGTCAACGCCCTGTTGTGGGCCGTGTGGTGGGGGCTGTGGCAACTGCTCGGCTTCGACTTCAGCAGCCTGCCTCCACTCTTCTTCGAAACCAACACGGCCGTGGTGCTGCTGTTCGTGCTGGGCGGCGCCTGGGTGGAGCTGGGTCGCCTGCGTGAAGGCGGTGGCACCCACGTGGCCGAATGGGCTGGCGGGCGTTTGCTGACCGACCCGCGCGACCCAAGCGAGCGCCGCCTGCTCAATGTGGTCGACGAAATGGCGCTGGCCAGCGGCCTGCCGCGCCCCACCGTGTTCGTGCTCGAACGCGAAGACGCGATCAACGCCTTTGCCGCCGGCTGGGCCCCCGAAACCTCGGTGGTGGCCGTCACACGCGGTGCCTTGCAGCGACTCACCCGCGACGAATTGCAAGGCCTGGTGGCGCACGAGTTCGGCCACATCCACCAGGGCGACCTGCGGCTGAACATGCAGTTGCTTGCATTGGTGTGGGGTTTGTCGCTGGTGCATGGTTATGGCCTGTCGCTGATCGAGGCCGACGAGGCCGGCCGCCGCTCGGCTTGGGGTCTGTTGGTGGGGCCGGTGTTCATTGCGGCCGGGCTGCTGGGCTGGATCGCCGGTCAGTTGCTGCAAGCCGCGGTGTCGCGCCAGCGCGAGCTGCTGGCTGACGCCTGCGCGGTGCAGTTCACCCGCAGCCGCGACGGCCTGGGCGGCGTGCTGCGCAAGGTGTGGCATCAGATGCTCAACCGAGAAGACCGCCTTACCCGCGTGCCCGCCCGCTTGTTGGCCGCGATGCTGCTGCAAGCTCCCGCCGACTGGCTGAAGACCCACCCGCCGCTACCCGACCGGCTGCGCCGCCTGTATGGGCACGGCGTCGAGCCACTGCCGGCCCCGCTGCTGGCGGCCAGCAGCGTGCCAGACGAAGCCTACCGACCGGCGGCCCTCACACCGACCACCATGGCCGCGCCCATCGCCTATGCTGTTCCGATGGCCGATCACCCCGCTCCCACCCCACAACCCGTGCCGCGGGCCGTGACCGCTGACGAGGAACGCGAAGCCATCGAACGGCTGTCGCGCATCAACGGCCCGGGTGAACTGCGCGCCACCATCCTGGCCCTGTTGCTGACCCCCGGCAGCCAGCGCGAACGCCGCGCCTGGCGCGATGAAACCAAGGGCTTGAGCACCGCTGACGCCTTGCGCAGCGAAGTGAAAAAACTCGGCCCCGCCGTGCGCCTGCCCTGGCTGGAAGCGCTGTTGATGCGGGTGTCGCGCGCACCACTGCTGGACCGGCAGACGCTGATGGAGTCAGCCCGCCGCGTGATGGCCGCCGACGGCCAGGTGCGCCCCATTGACCGCCTGCACCTGCTGCTGATGCGCCAGCGCCTGGGCGAGGCCCAGGCAGTGAAACCGTCGACCGATGCACAGAACGACATTGCGCTGCTCTCACCGAACCAACTGCGCCAGATCGCGCGGCTCACCGCTTTTCTGGCGCGCCTGGTGCCCGAGGGCGACGCCTGGTACGCGAGCGTGATGCAGGCGTGGTTGACAGGCGATGCTCTGCCGCCCTGCGAAGCCCCCGATGCCGACGGCCTGGTGCATGCGCTGCAAGACGTGCAGGCCCTGCCCTGGATGCTCAAGCCGGTGCTGGTGCGCGCCTGGCTCGACGCCGCGTTGATCCACAAGGCTCCGGGCCCGTTGAGCCCCGACGCGGCCGATGCGCTGCGGCTGGCCGCAGCGCTGCTTGACTCACCGCTGCCGCCGGAGCTGGCGCGGCACTATGTGGAACCGGCGGCAGCCTAGGTACAGAGCACCGAAGCGGTGGCCACCAACTCGTTGAACAGCGCCATCGACACCGCCCCCGACACCGCATACGGGTCGAGCGTGGCGGTTTCCGAATACTTCAGCAGCAGCGATGCGTTCAGGTGCGACAGGTTCACCTGCCCCATCGACCAACCGGCAAACTTGCGCTCGCCGATTTCTTCATAGCTGAGCAGCATCACATCGCGGTGGCGGGTGTCGTTGGCGATGTGGTTGTAGAGCTGGCTCACTGGCAATCGCCCGCCTTCGAGCACCTGCAGGAAAAGCCCTTCAGAAAAGCACAGCACCCCGGTCACACCCGACGCGGGGTTGTGCAGGCGCGACTTCTTCAGGATGGCGGCGAGCGCGTCTTGGTTGACGGACTCGGTGGCGCGGCTGGCATACATCAGGCGAACGAGCATGGTGGTGTCCTTTCAAGTCTTCTTGCTGAGCAATGACAGGAATTCGCGCCGCAAGTTCGCGTCTTTCAGAAAGGCGCCGCGCATGACGCTGTTGGTCATCATCGCGTTGTCGTCTTTCACGCCGCGCCAATGCATGCAGAAGTGGTCGGCCTCCATCACGATGGCCAGGCCGTCGGGTTTGACGCGCGACTGCAGCTCGTTGGCGAGCATGGTGACCG
>JACMKW010000298.1 GCA_014379885.1 Rhizobacter sp. | reverse complement strand
GAACGGCAACCAGAACGAGCTTCTCAGCCAAGAAAGACAAAAGGGTTAGCACGCGCAAACGTGCTAACCCTTGTCTTTACTGGTGCGGCTGGCAGGATTCGAACCCACGACCCCTTGGTTCGTAGCCAAGTACTCTATCCAACTGAGCTACAGCCGCGAAGCCTCGGACTATAACACCAAGCTCGGGGCCGTCTACAACTGGGCTGCAGCCTCATAACAGGAAGCCGCGCGGGCCTCATCACCCTGCTGCCCGGCCAGGCGCGCCAGCAGCAGCCATGCGTGGCGGCGCGAGGCATGGGCCAAGGCGGGCGCGGCAGCCGCCTGTTCAAGCAGCACACGCGCCTTGCCCCAGAGTTCACGCTCGGCCAAGGCACAGCCCACGGCGTAGGCCACCGCCGCCTCACGAGGGTGGGCTTGTGCAGCGGCCTCCAGCCGCGCCAGCCAGTCGGGTGCAATGCCGCCCATGGAGGCCACCAGCCCATGCGCCAGTGCCGTGCGCTCGTCTTCGCTGAGCTCGCCCAGGCGATCCCAGAAGGGGCGCAACCAGACACGTGCTTCTGCGGCAGCACCAAAGGTGGCCAGGCAGGCCGCGGCGCGTGCAGCCACCAGCGGGTCTCGGCGGTCGGCATTCTCCAGTGCGAACCACACGCGGCGCACCTGGTCGGCGTCACGCGCGCCATCGAGCGATTCAAACGCCAGCGAGCGCAACAGGCCTTGTGCAGCCACCTTGGAGAAGGCCTGGTGTTTGGCCAGCAGACGCGCGGTCTTCAAGGCCTCGTTCGGCTGCTTCGCAAGGCGGCTGGCCTGAAGCTTCAGGCGCAAGGCGTGGGTGCGGCGCGCCACACCCGGTGGCAGGGCGGCCAGCAGCTCCAGCGCACGCACGGCGTTGCGGTCGTCGAGCGCCCATTCGGCGGCCAGCAGGCGCGCACCTTCTTCGGCCGACTTGGCGAGCAGGCTCTTGCTGCTGAGTTCGAGCGCACGCTCGAGTTGATCGTCACGGCGGCTGCGGTCTTGCAACTTGTGCGCGCTGCCTGCGGCGAGCAGGTGGCCGAGCACGGTGAATTCGTTGTCTTGCACCAGATCAGGCGTTTCAGACTGGATCAGCAAGGCGCGCTGGGCCGACTTTTGTGCGCGGCTGTAACGCCCGCCGAAATACTGAGCCAGGGCGTCACGCAGAGCGGCCTGGGCCGTGCGGTCGCGCCGCGCCACACGCCATTCGTGCGCCCGGCGTGGCAGGCCGATGAGCCCGTTGACGGCCTGGAAGATCGTCACCAACGCCACGCAGGTGGCGAACAAGGCCAGCAGAAAGAGGTTCATCGACACGTCCATGCGCCAGCCGCTCCAGTAGAGCGACACCAAACCGTCGTTGGCACCGAAGGTGGTGGCTGCCACCACCGCCACCACGAACAGCAGAGTGAACCAGATGACTGCGCGCATGAAACCTAACGACCCGCCGTGGCGGCTGCCAATGCGGCCAGCGTGTCATCGGGGCGTGGCAGGCCCACCTGGCGAGCGCCCGCCGTGACCTGCTTGAGCAGGTCAAGCGCCACGCCGGTGCGGCGCGAGTTGCGGTCGAAGTAGCGGTCGAGCGCGAGTTGCGCACCTTGCAGATCGGTCTGCACCGTGTCGAACTGGCGGCTCAGCAATGCCAGGCGTGCATTGAGCAGGCGCAGCTTCAGGTTTTCTCGCAGGAAGAAAGCCTGCTCGGGCGCGAGCAGCATGGCGTCAGGGTGATCAATGCGGGTCACACGCACCAGGCTGCGGGTTTCGCCCCACACGCGCTCGACCACGCTGGACCAACCATCGGACAAGGCCGCCGACCAGCCTTGGTCGACCACCGCGGCCGACGCCCCGCGCCCCGCCGGCTTGGCCACGGCAACAGGCGGTTTACCATTTTCCTTGCGTGGTTCGGCCTGCGACAACAAGGGCAGCTCGTCGACCAGGCGGATGGTCTCGTCGAGCTTGATCGACAGGGCCGAGATGTCGGCCACACCGACGGCCTTGACGCGGTCGATGTCGCGCGCGATGGCGCGCCGCACGCCTTCTAGCCGAGGCTGGCTGTAGCGCGCGAGCCGCTCGTCGGCCTGCTTGAGCGCGGCCACCAGCGGCTCGGCACTGCCGGTGATGGCGGCCTGCTGCTGGGCCACCCGCAGGCCGGCGTCGATGTCGACCAGCACGTTTTCGTCGCGTGAGCGCGAAAGCGACTGGATCAGGTCTTCGAGTTGAGTACGCTGAATGGCCACCTCGGCAAGCCGTGCTTCCAGCAACGACACCTTGGCGGCACTTTCGCGTGCAGTCTCGTCGGCACGTTTGGCCAGCAAGCGGGCTTCGCCCGACAGGGTCTGGCTGTCTTGCTGGCGCCGCACCAGCTCTTGCTCCAGCTTGCGCACCCGCTGTTCGGCCGACCAGGCCAACGCCAGACTGGCCAGCACCAGGAGCGTGAGCAAAGCGGTGATCGTCCAGACCCAGCGGCGGCGCACAGCAGCGGGCGCGATCATGGGCGGGTTGGCAGGGGCTTGAGGGACATCGTTCACGATGCGATCGATTGTATGCATGCCACCACGTCTTCTAGCGATGGGCGGGCTTCAATCACCTGGCCCAGGCCGAGGCGGCGCGCGCTCTCGGCAATGCGCGGGTGGGTGGCCACGGCACGTGCGCGAGCCCAGTCGGCGTGCGGAGCGAGCGCCTGCAGGTGGGCAACGGCTTCTGAGCTGCTGAAGAACCACAGGTGCGTGGCGGGTTGGGCCAGCGCCTCATCGAGCAAGGCTTGCTGGGTCGCTGACAAACACGGTGCAGTGCGGCCGTAAGCGGCCACAAAAGACAGCTCGGCACCCCGCTCGCGCAGCCGCTCGGCGAGCCAGTCGCGGCCACTGGTACCACGCACCACCAACACACGCTGGCCGGCCCAGTCGCGCGCCGAGAGCTGCTGCCACAGGGCTTCGGAATCGAACTGCGGCGCATCGGCAGCGGGCTCCACGATCGAGGGCACGCTCAGCTCGCGCAGCACTTGTGTCGTGCCAGGCCCTGGAGAGGCCGCCACCACCGCGGGCGGCCAGGTGGCGTGGGCAGGCTTGGCGGCAAAAAAATACGTGGCGGCGTTGGGGCTGACAAAAACCACCATCGCCTGCGTCGGCAAGGCATCCCAAGCCAATACCACGGCTGCAGCGTCGGGCGCTGGTGCAATGTCGATCAAGGGCAGTGCCTCGGCCTGAAGCCCCGCCGCGCGAAGATGCCGCACCCACTCGCTTGCCTGCGCAGCGGGCCGCGTAACCAGCACTCGCATGGGTTAGAGAGCCGCCAGATAACCCGCCGCACCACGCTCGCGCAGCAGTGCAGCAGCCTGCTCACCCAGCGCACGCGCCGCAGCTTCATCGGCAATGGCGGCGTGCACTTCGGCACGCAGCAGCGGGCGGCCGGTGTCTTGGCCATCGCCCAGCGCAGCGGCCAAGTGCAGTTGGTCGCCATGCCACACCGCATGTGCGGCCAGCGGCATGCTGCAGCTGCCACCGAGCGCACGCGACACCGCGCGCTCGGCATGCACGGCCAGCCAGGTGGGGCGGTGAATCAACTCGGCCAGTTGTGCACGCAGCGGTGCCGCGTCGGCCAGCACCTCGATGCCCAATGCGCCCTGCCCGGCTGCGGGAATCATTTGCGCCGGGTCGAATGTGGCGCAAATGCGGCTCGCGAGGCCCAAGCGCTTGAGGCCCGCCGCGGCCAGCACGATGGCGTCGTAGTGGCCTTCATCGAGCTTGCGCAGGCGGGTGTCGAGGTTGCCGCGCAAGGGCTCGATGCGCAAGTCGGGCCGCAGCGCACGCAGCAGCACCACACGGCGCAGGCTGGAGGTACCCACGAGCGCACCCTGTGGCAGCTCGGCCAACGACGCGTACTGGTTGGACACCAGCGCGTCGCGTGGGTCTTCGCGCTCCAACACGGCGGCGAGCTCGAAGCCGTCGGGCAGGTCCATCGGCACATCTTTGAGCGAGTGCACGGCCAGGTGAGCACGGCCCTCTTCGAGCGCGGTTTCCAGCTCCTTCACGAACAAGCCCTTGCCACCCACCTTGGACAGCGAACGATCCAGGATCTGATCGCCCCGCGTGGTCATGCCCAACAGGCCCACGTCAAGGCCAAGACGTTGTTTGAGCAGGGCTTGAACATGTTCGGCTTGCCAAAGCGCAAGACGGCTTTCGCGGGTGGCAATCAGCAGGGGCGTAGGCGGCGAATGAGGCATCGGGTGATGCTATCAGGCGAGCGTTTTTGAACAAGAAACCGCTACCATTCAGACGGTGTAATCAAATTACATCCCTCCTCAAGGAAGCCCATGCCGCGCACCCCGCCCGATGACGACAAGAACCTGCCCCTGGTCGCCGATATACGCCAACTGGGCCGCATCCTTGGCGACGTGATTCGCGAGCAAGAAGGCCGCGCCGCGTTCGACTTGATCGAGCGTGTGCGCCAGCTGTCAGTGGCCTACCGGCTCAAGCACGATGCCCAGGCCGGCCGCGCGCTTGACCGGCTGCTCAAGAACCTGTCGGCCGACCAGACGGTGAGCGTGATCCGCGCCTTCAGCTACTTCTCGCACCTGGCCAACATTGCCGAAGACCGCCACCACGTGCGCCGCCGCGAACACCACGAGCGCCAAGGCCACTTGCAAGAAGGCTCGCTGGCGATGAGCCTGGAGCGCCTGGCCGGGGCTGACATCCGCGCGGCCGACATTGCGGCCACGCTGCAACACGCCTACATCTCGCCGGTGCTCACCGCCCACCCGACCGAGGTGCAGCGCAAGAGCATCCTCGATGCCGAGCGCGCCATTGCCGAACTCATCGGCCAGCGCGATGCACTGCACACCGCACGCGACCTGGCCGAGAACGAAACCTTGCTGCGCGCCCGCGTCACCCAGCTGTGGCAAACGCGCATGCTGCGCTACACCAAGCTCACCGTGGCCGACGAGATCGAGAACGCGCTCAGCTACTACCAAAGCACCTTCCTGCGCCAGATCCCGCGCATGTACCGCGAGCTCGAAGAAGCCCTGCCCGGCCACCCCATTGCGCCCTTCTT
>JACMKW010000297.1 GCA_014379885.1 Rhizobacter sp. | reverse complement strand
GATCAGCACATGGCTTTCGTCGAGGAACATCAGCGCGTCGGGCGGCAGATAGTCGACCAGCGTCGGCGGCGGGTCGCCGGGGTTCGCTCCCGACAAGTGACGCGTGTAGTTCTCGATGCCCTTGCAGTGCCCGACTTCCTGCAGCATCTCGAGGTCGAAACGGGTGCGCTGCTCCAGGCGCTGCGCCTCGACCAGCTTGCCAGCAGCTACCAGTTCGGCAAGCCGTTCGCGCAACTCGTCCTTGATGGTCGCGATCGCATCGACGACGCGCTCGCGAGGCGTCACGTAATGGCTGCTCGGATAGACGGTGAAACGCGGGATCTTCTGGCGGATGCGGCCGGTCAGCGGGTCGAACAACTGCAGCGATTCGACCTCGTCGTCGAACAGCTCGATGCGGATCGCCAGCTCCGAATGCTCGGCCGGAAACACGTCGATCGTGTCACCGCGCACGCGGAATGTGCCGCGTGAAAAATCCATCTCGTTGCGCTGGTACTGCATGCGGATCAACTGTGCGATCACGTCGCGCTGGCCCATCTTGTCGCCGGTACGCAATGTCATCACCATGCGGTGGTAGTCGCTCGGGTTGCCGATGCCGTAGATGGCCGAGACGGTTGCCACGATCACCACGTCACGCCGTTCCAGCAGGCTCTTGGTAGCACTCAGGCGCATCTGCTCGATGTGCTCGTTGATGGAGCTGTCTTTCTCGATGAACAGATCGCGCTGCGGCACATAGGCCTCGGGCTGGTAATAGTCGTAGTAGCTGACGAAGTACTCGACCGCGTTCTTCGGGAAGAACTCGCGGAACTCGCTGTACAGCTGCGCCGCCAGCGTCTTGTTGGGCGCAAACACGATGGCCGGGCGGCCCAGTTGAGCGATGACGTTGGCCATGGTGAAGGTCTTGCCCGAGCCGGTCACACCTAACAGGGTTTGATACGTCAAACCGTCGTTCACACCCTCCACCAGTTGTGCAATCGCGGTGGGTTGATCACCAGCCGGTTGATACGGCTGGAAGAGCTGGAACGGTGAATCGGGAAAACTCACGAACACACCCTCGGCGGGCGCTTCGGTGGCAGAAACAGCAGGGGCATCGGACAGGTCGGCCATGGCAGATAAAATCTCCGGGTTTCCCCGCAAATGGGGCGCACTGGGCAAACATCCAGGGTAGCCCAAATCCGCTTGCCTCTCTACTGACAAGGACTGTCCATGACATCGCTGTTCGCTGCCGTTGAAATGGCCCCCCGCGACCCCATCCTGGGCCTCAACGAACAGTTCAACGCCGACCCCAACCCCGCCAAGGTGAACCTCGGCGTCGGCGTCTACTACGACGACAACGGCAAGCTGCCCTTGCTCAAATGCGTGCAAGAGGCAGAGCGGCAGATGATGGAAAAACTCACCCCGCGCGGCTACTTGCCCATCGACGGCATCGCGGCCTACGACAAGGCCGTGCAAGGCCTGGTGTTCGGGGCTGACAGTGCGGCCCTGAAAGAAGGCCACATCGCCACCGTGCAAGGCGTCGGTGGCACCGGCGGCCTGAAGATCGGCGCCGATTTTCTGAAGCGTCTGAACCCTAACGCCACCGTGCTGATCAGCGACCCAAGCTGGGAAAACCACCGCGCGCTCTTCACCAACGCCGGCTTCCAGGTCGATACCTACCCCTACTACGACGCAGCCAAGCGCGGCGTCAACTTCGACGGCATGCTGGCTGCGCTGAACAGCGCCCCCGCTGGCACCATCGTCGTGCTGCATGCCTGCTGCCACAACCCGACCGGCTACGACATCACGCCCGCCCAGTGGGAGCAGGTGGTGCAGGCCGTGAAGGCGCAGAACCTGGTGGCCTTCCTCGACATGGCCTACCAGGGCTTTGGCGAGGGCATCGCCGAAGACGGCGCGGTGATCGCGCAGTTCATGGCCGCAGGCCTTGATTTTTTCGTCTCAACCTCGTTCTCCAAGAGCTTCTCGCTCTACGGCGAGCGCGTCGGCGCACTCAGCGTGGCATGCGTGAGCAAGGATGAAGCGGCCCGCGTGCTGAGCCAGCTCAAGATCGTGATTCGCACCAACTACTACAACCCACCCACCCATGGCGCGCAAGTCGTGGCCACCGTGCTCAACACCCCTGCCTTGCGGGCCATGTGGGAAGAAGAACTCGCCGGCATGCGCGTTCGCATCAAGCAGATGCGCGCCGCCTTGCTTGAGAAGCTCAAGGCCGCAGGCGTCAAGCAGGACATGAGCTTCATCACCCAGCAAAAGGGCATGTTCAGCTACTCCGGCCTGAACAAAGACCAGATGCAACGCTTGCGCAGCGAGTTCGGCATCTACGGTGTCGATTCGGGCCGCATCTGCGTGGCCGCACTCAACAGCAAGAACATCGATGCCGTGGTGAGCGCCATCCTCAAGGTCAGCTGAAGCGCACCATGGTGTCGCAAGCGCGACATCCGAAAACCCGAGAACGCACGCATTGGGTGCGATTCGCATCTCTTTTTGGGGTTTTCACCCGCGCGCCTGCCTGCACGATTCTGGTCAGCTGCCTAGAATGCTGCGACGCACAATCGTGCATCGCGACCAGACCGCAAGGTCTCACGAGGAAATCTCATGCTGTATCAACTCTTTGAAACCCAGCGCGCACTGATGAGCCCGTTTTCGGAGTTCGCCAGCGCCTCGTCCAAGCTCTATAACCACCCGCTGTCGCCCTTCACACACACGCCGATGGCACAACGCGTGTCTGCCGGGCTCGACCTGATGCACCGGCTGGCCAAGGAGTACGAAAAGCCCCAGTTCGCCATCAATTCGGTCAATGTGGAAGGTGTTGATGTGGCGGTGCAAGAGCAGGTACCCATCACCAAGCCTTTCTGCCGCCTGTTGCGCTTCAAGCGCTTCACCGACAACCCGAAGGTGCTGTCCAAGTTGAAGGAGCAGCCCACGGTGCTGGTGGTGGCGCCGCTGTCAGGACACCATTCCACGCTGCTGCGAGAAACCGTGCGCAACCTGCTGGTCGACCACAAGGTCTTCATCACCGACTGGACCGACGCCCGCATGGTGCCCATCGAAGCTGGCCCCTTCCACCTGGACGACTACATCGCCTACGTGCAGGAGTTCATCCGCCACATCGGCCCCGAGGTGCATGTGATCTCGGTGTGCCAGCCCACTGTCCCGGTGCTTGCGGCCGTCTCGCTGATGGCCAGCGCCGGCGATTTCACCCCGCGCACGCTCACGATGATGGGCGGCCCCATCGACGCCCGCAAGTCACCCACCGCGGTCAACAACCTGGCGATGAACAAGGGCTACGAGTGGTTCGAGAACAACGTGATCTACCGCGTGCCGGTCAACTACCCCGGCAATGGGCGGCGTGTGTACCCGGGCTTCCTGCAGCACAGCGGCTTCATCGCGATGAACCCCGATCGTCACATGAATTCGCACTACGACTACTTCATGGACTTGATGCGCGGTGAAGATGAAAGTGCGGATTTCCACCGTGCCTTCTACGACGAATACAACGCCGTGCTCGACATGCCGGCCGAGTACTACCTCGACACCATCAAGACGATCTTTCAGGATTTCGCGCTCGTCAACGGCACCTGGGAAGTCGATGGCCAGCTGGTTCGCCCGCAAGACATCACCACCTCGGCCCTGCTGACCATCGAAGGCGAGCTGGACGACATCTCCGGCGCAGGCCAGACGCGCGCCGCACACGACCTGTGCACCGGCATCCCCAAGTCACGCCAGTTCCACTACGACGTGGAAGGCGCGGGCCACTACGGCATCTTCTCGGGTCGCCGATGGCGCGAGTTGGTCTACCCGGAAGTGCGCGACTTCATTGCCGGCCACCAGTCGGCCCCGCGTGCAGCCAAAGCAGCCAAAGCAGCCAAGCCAGCAGCCAAGCCAGCAGCCAAGCCAGCAGCCAAGAAAGCCGCACTAGCCCGCAAACGGGCGCGCTAAGCTGCCGGGGTGACCCACCCTGACCTGTCCGACACCCTCAACGCTGCACTGCCTCAAACGCAGTGCACGCGTTGCGGCTACCCCGACTGCCACGCCTACGCACAAGCCATGGCAGAAGGCGCGGCCGAGATCAATCAATGCCCACCCGGCGGAGCCGAAGGCATCCAACGCCTCGCTCGGATCACCGGGCGGCCGGTGATCCCGCTCAACCCCGACAACGGCCATGAAGGCCCGCGCCAGCTCGCCGTGATCGACGAGGCTTGGTGCATCGGCTGCACGCTGTGCCTTGCGGCATGCCCGGTGGATGCCATCGTCGGTGGCCCCAAACGCATGCACACCGTGATTGACCCACTGTGCACTGGCTGTGAGCTGTGCATTCCGGTTTGCCCGGTCGATTGCATCTCCCTCGTCAACGCGACCGGTGCGCGCACGGGCTGGCAAGCCTGGGGCGAGCCGCAAGCCGCCGAGGCCCGCGAGCGCTATGCCTTCCACACCTTTCGCGACGTGCGCGAAGAACGCGAGCGCAACGAACGCCTGGCTTCAGCCGGGTCTCGATTGCGGATCGATGCCCCCGCCGACGAGGGCACACGCAGCGCAGCCTCACAGGCCATCGCCAACCCAGGCACGACGCTGGAACGTTGATTGCTACATGCCCCGGATCGGGCTTGCGATTCCAACGAGTCCTTTTGCGAGAGCAGCTGCCTCTTGTCCTACAGAAGAACGGCGTACAGGACCACGCAGTTTTCAGGGCGCGGCTGATTTGGCTCAATTGTTGCAGTGCAGCATAATATTGGAATTACTTTGGGAGCTGTTGTGAAAGTCGGGTCATACATTTCAGAAGCGTTGTGGTTCAACAAGCAGGCCGGGTTGCAGTCGTCTGTCGTCCAACAACTCACCTTGCTGCTGAACCAGTCGGCCGCGCTGATCCTGCTGGTGCTCCTGAGCCCCTTGATGCTGCTCGTCGCCTGGCTGACGTGGAAGCGAGACGGTGCGCCCATCTTCTTCGCGCACTACCGCGTGGGCCTGAACGGCAAGCTCTTCCGGTGCCTGAAGTTCCGCACCATGTACCGCGAGTCGGAGCAGATGCTTGCCGACCTGTTGCGCGAGAACGCCCAGGCACGCGAAGAATGGCAGCGTGATCAGAAGCTCAGCAACGACCCCCGGATCACACCGGTGGGGCATTTTCTTCGCCGCACGAGCCTGGACGAGTTACCCCAACTCTTCAACGTATTGCGGGGAGAAATGGTCCTCGTGGGGCCCCGCCCCATCACAGTGACTGAGCTGACCCGTTATGGGCGGGTGCGTTGGCATTACCTCAGTGTGCGCCCCGGCATCACCGGGCTTTGGCAAGTGAGCGGCCGCAACGACACAAGTTATGAAGAGCGCGTGGAACTTGACCGCAGCTATGTGGAGCAACGGTCGATATTGCTGGACCTTCACATCCTCTTCAAGACAGTGGGCGTCGTGTTGTCACGCGATGGAGCACGGTGATCACCAAACCCAAACGTTCAACAAACGCTTCGTCTGCGCCACTGCCGGATGCGAAGCCCAACGGCCTGGTGCTCTTCTCGCCCGAGCGCATGCCAGCCGGTGGCGTCACCGGCAAGGTGGTCCACCTGGTCGACTTGGCGACCGATGACTTGTTCAGTTTTCTGGCTGCGGCTTCTTCAGCGCTGGCAGATGCCGAGGTAGAACAGACCATCGTCTTCGTGAACAACCCGACGTTGAACGGCTTTTTGCCTCGCATTCATGCGTCGGTGCACGTGGTCGTCACCCCGCCGGCCCGCAACCCGCTAAGGCGCTGGCTCTGGGCACTGAGAACCTTCCGGGCTGAAGTCAGCAGAAGCGACACCGGGGTCGTACACCTTTATGGGCCCCTGCCTTCGCT
>JACMKW010000296.1 GCA_014379885.1 Rhizobacter sp. | reverse complement strand
TGCCAACCCGTTGATGGCCGGAGTGGATGCGAAGAAAGTCAAACCGCGCATCCTCACACTCACGCAGAGCAACTACGACGGCGTGCTCTACAACACCGAGACCATCAAGCACGCGCTCGATGGCTACATCGACACCCTGCATTTCGACGAAGCCTGGCTGCCGCACGCGGCCTTCCACCCGTTCTACAGCTACTACCACTCGATGGGCCGATACCGCACGCGGCCCAAGGATCAGCTGGTGTTCGCCACCCAGTCCACACACAAGCTGCTGGCCGGCATCAGCCAGGCCTCGCAGGTGCTGGTGCAAGACTCGCAAACGCGCAAGCTCGACCGTCACCTCTTCAACGAGGCCTACTTGATGCACAGCTCCACCAGCCCGCAGTACGCGATCATCGCGAGCTGCGATGTGGCGGCGGCCATGATGGAAGCGCCGGGCGGCAAGGCGCTGGTGGAGGAAAGCATTCTCGAAGCGCTCGACTTCCGCCGCGCCATGCGCAAGGTCGACAAGGAATACGGCAAGGACTGGTGGTTCAAGGTCTGGGGCCCGGAGAAGCTGGCCACGAACGGCATCGGCAAGGCCGAAGACTGGGTGTTGAAGGCCGGCGACAAGTGGCACGGCTTTGGCGACCTGGCCGAAGGCTTCAACCTGCTCGACCCGATCAAGAGCACCATCATCACGCCCGGGCTCGACATGTCGGGCAAGTTCGCCAAGACCGGCATCCCGGCGAGCATCGTCACCAAGTTCCTGGCCGAGCACGGGGTGGTGGTCGAGAAGACCGGGCTGTATTCGTTCTTCATCATGTTCACCATCGGCATCACCAAGGGCCGCTGGAACACGCTGCTGACCGCGTTGCAGCAGTTCAAGGACGACTACGACAAGAACGCGCCGCTGTGGCGCGTGTTGCCCGAGTTCGTGGCCACGCACCCGCGCTACGAGCGCATGGGCCTGGCCGACCTGAGCCAATCGATCCACGAGGCCTACGCGAAGAACGACATCGCGCGCCTCGTCACCGAGATGTACCTCTCTGACCTCCAGCCTGCGATGAAGCCGAGTGACGCGTTTGCGCGCATCGCCCACCGCCAGACGGAGCGGGTGCCGATCGACGAGCTCGAAGGCCGCATCACCGCTTCGCTGGTCACGCCTTACCCACCAGGCATTCCACTGCTCATACCGGGCGAGCGCTTCAACAAGAAGATCGTCGACTACCTGCGCTTCACACGCTCATTCAACGCCCAGTTCCCGGGCTTCGACACCGACGTGCACGGCCTGGTGGAAGAGGGGGACATCAACCCCGAGACGCATTGCTACTTCGTGGATTGCGTGCGCGACGAGTGATCAGCACTGCGGCGACGCTGGTATTGAGTGAGTGCGGTGCGCGCCCAGGCCGTCAGGTCGCGGGTTGAGAAGGCGATGACCTTGAGCCGCACCGTCAACGACAGCACTACCAGCGCGGGTAGCACGACGGGGCCAGCGAGCACGCCGACCCACTGCCGCATGTTGTAGAACATGGCGCCCCGCCGTGGGGCGTAGAACTGCCACAACCATGCGGCCCCGCCCAGCCACGCCAAGCCCAGCAGGCCATTGGCCGACATCGCGCGCACCGACCGCGGGATCAGCGCGATGCCCGAAGCCCAGGCCAACTTGGTGATCA
>JACMKW010000295.1 GCA_014379885.1 Rhizobacter sp. | reverse complement strand
CGAAGGCGGCCGCACCGTCGGTGCCGGGGTCGTGGCCAAGATCATCGAGTGACTTCTCTCCACAGGGGTGTAGCTCAATTGGTAGAGCGCCGGTTTCCAAAACCGAAGGTCGGGGGTTCGATTCCCTCCGCCCCTGCCACCGCAAGGTAATTCCCCAGCCCTCAACGGCCAGCCCGCGGCGGCGTATCGGCCTCTGCGGGCTTTGTTCCTGACACACCGCCCGCGCGCCACCGCCCTCTGCATCTGAAAGCCATGTCCACCCAACCCACCGTCGAAACCGTCTCCACGGGCGCCGACAAGGCCAAGCTGGCCGGCGCCGTCGTGCTGCTGCTGGCTTCGATCGTCGCCTTCTACTACTTCGGCAAGCAAGACCTGTGGGTGCGCGTGCTTGCCCTGCTCGCGCTGCTGGGCGCTGCGGTGGCCTTGTTCTTCACGTCGGAAGCGGGCAAGCAGTTGGTGGCCTTCGGACGTGACTCGGTCCGTGAAGTCAAGAAGGTCGTGTGGCCGACGCGCAAGGAAGCCGGGCAGATGACGGGCTACGTGTTCCTCTTCGTGTTTGCGATGGCGCTGTACATGTGGCTCACCGACAAGACGCTGGAATGGCTGATCTTCAACCTGATCCTCGGCTGGCGCCAATGAAGGACGAGACCATGACCGAGCCGCAAGCAGCATCCGCAATTACGCCCACGCCCGAAGCAGCGCCTGCCGCGCCGCCTTCCACCAAGCGCTGGTACATCGTGCACGCCTACTCCGGCATGGAAAAGGCCGTGGAGCGCAACCTGCGCGAGCGCATCGACCGCGCCGGCATGCAGGAGAAATTCGGTCGCATCCTGGTGCCCACCGAAGAAGTGGTGGAACTGAAGAACGGCAAGAAGAGCGTCACCGAGCGCCGCATCTACCCGGGTTACGTGCTGGTCGAGATGGACATGGCCGACGACACGTGGCACCTGGTGAAGCACACCAGCAAGGTGACGGGTTTCATCGGCGGCGCGCGCAACCGCCCGGCGCCCATCTCCGAAGCCGAGGTGGCCAAGATCGTCAACCAAATGCAGGAAGGCGTGGACAAGCCGCGGCCCAAGGTCGAATGGATCGTGGGCGAGCTGGTTCGCGTCAAGGAAGGGCCGTTCACCGACTTCAACGGCGCCGTGGAAGACGTCAACTACGAGAAGAGCAAGGTCAAGGTTTCGGTGACCATCTTCGGGCGCGCCACGGGCGTGGAACTCGACTTCGCGCAGGTCGAAAAGATCTGAGTCTTCGCGCGCTTCCCGATGCAGCCCCGGGGAGCGCCATTTTTCGTAGGGCTGAGTGACGAGGAGCTCGTTAGGACCTTCGGGTTCGCGGGCGTTTGAACTCGATAGGAGTGCCGCATGGCCAAGAAGATCGTCGGCTTCATCAAGCTGCAAGTACCGGCCGGCAAGGCCAATCCATCACCGCCCATTGGGCCCGCCCTGGGCCAGCGCGGGCTGAACATCATGGAGTTCTGCAAGGCCTTCAACGCCCAGACGCAGAGCTACGAGCCGGGATTGAAGCTGCCGGTGGTGATCACCGCATTTGCCGACAAGTCGTTCACCTTCGTGCTGAAGTCGCCGCCGGCGACCGTGCTGCTGAAGAAGGCTGCCAAGATCGAAAAGGGCTCGCCCAAGGCGCACCTCGACAAGGTCGGCAAGGTGACGCTGGCGCAGCTGGAAGAGATCGCCAAGACGAAGATGAAGGACCTGAATGCAGCCGACCTGGCGGGCGCAGTG
>JACMKW010000294.1 GCA_014379885.1 Rhizobacter sp. | reverse complement strand
GCCCAGGCCGAAGGTGAGCACCGGGCCGAACACGGGGTCGCGCGTCACACCCACCAGCGTCTCTACGCCGCCCCTGGGCGCCATGGCCTCGATCAGCAGGCCGTCGATCGCAGCGCCCGGCGCGGCGCGGGCCACGGCGCTGTGGATACGGTCCCACGCATCAAGCAGCTGCGCGCCGTCGGCCAGATCGAGCGCCACACCGCCCACGTCCGATTTGTGCGTGATGCCCGCGCTGACGATCTTGGCCACCACCGGGTAGCCGATGCGCTCGGCAAGCTGCAACGCCTCATCGGGCGTGCGTGCCACGCCGGAGTCGGGCACCGCGATGCCGGCGCGTCGCAGCAGCGCCTTGCCTTCGAACTCGTTGATGCTTTGCGCTGGGCCGGATGTGTCGCTCGCACGTGTGCGCAGCAGCAGAGGCTCAAACGGTGGGGCACCCGCATCGGCCGCGCGTGCGGCCAGCCAGTCAGCATGATCCAGCCAGCGTTTGACTGCTTTCACGGCCTTGCCCACCGACGCCACCGGCACCATGCCGGCTTCGGCATAGATGCCATGGCCGTCTCCCTGGCGGCTGCTCATCCACACCGGCACGATCGGCGTTTGGGTTTGTGCCTGCACACGCACCGCACTTTGGGCCACCTTGATGGTGACCTCGCCGTAATCGATGGTCACGGGCATCAGCACCAGCGACACGCCGGGATCCATGCACACGGCGAGCAGTGTCTTGTCGATCAGCTTGTCGTCGGTGAGCACGGCGGTGGTGGTGTCGACCGGGTTGCCGATGGCGGCGTAAGACGGCAAGCTGTCGGCCAGCACCTGGGTGGTGGCTGCGCCGAAGGTGGTGAGGCCGATGCCGGCCAGGCCCACCATGTCGGCGGTGAGCGCGGAAGCACCACCCGACGAGCAGTAGATCGCGATCTGGCGCCCCTTTTGTGGCGAGCGGGCACGTGCCAGCAAGGCGGCGGTGTCGGCCAGCTCGTCGATGTCATCAACCTCGATCACACCGAGCTGGCGAAACAACGCACTGTTGACTTCGGCCGAGCCGGTGATCGACCCGGTGTGCGACATGGCCGCACGCTGCCCGTAGGCTGAGCGCCCCACCTTCAGTGCCACCACCGGCTTGCCATTGACGCCGGCACGCTGCACGGCGCGAATGAATTTGCGGCCGTCTTTGATGCCCTCGATCAACGTGACGATGACCTCGATGTCGGGCGCGTCGGCCATGTAGGCGATGAAATCGCTCACTTGCAGGTCGACCTCGTTGCCCGAGGAGCACCACAGGCCGATGCCCAGCCCGCGATCCATCGCCTGCAACACGTTGCGGCCGAGCCCGCCGCCCTGCGTGGCCAGTCCGATGGGGCCGCGCCGCAGGTCGTGCGGGAATGAGGGCGAGAAGGTGAAGCCGAAACGTGCGTTGATGTTGCACAGGCCCGGGCAGTTGGGCCCATAGATGCGCAGGCTGGAGCCGGCCGCGATGGCGCGCATCTCGTCTTCGAGCTTTTTGCCTTCGACACCCGCTTCGCCAAAGCCCGAGCTGAAGACGATGGCAAAGCGCACACGGCGCGCCGCGCTCTGGCGCAGCACGGCGTTCACGTGAACGGCGGGCACCGAAATCATCACCACGTCGGGTGTAAGCGGCAACGAGGCCACGTCGGGCCAGCAGCGCATGCCGGCCACCTGCTCGCGCTTGGGGTTGACCAGCATCAGCTCGCCGTCAAAGGCCGAGTGCTGCATCAGGTTGATGAGGGCACGCCCGCCGATGCTGGCCGGGTCGTCGGAGGCGCCGACCAGGGCCACCGTCTGGGGTGAACACAGCAGCGCCAGGTCGGGAGTTGGGTTCTCTTGCAGCATCAATGCGTCTCAGGTGATGGCGGAGATGCCGAGAATCTCGCGCCCGATGATGAGCGTCTGGATCTCGGTCGTGCCTTCGGGGATCATGCCGCCGCGGGTGTCGCGGAAGATGCGTTCGATGGGCAGATCGGACGAGTAACCGCTGCCGCCGTGCACCTGCAGCGCCATGCTGGCCACTTCGTGCGCCGACTCGGTGGCGTAGAGCTTGGCAATGGAACAGGCCTGGCGAACGTCTTGCCCGCGCTGCAGTGCATGCGCCGCACGCAGGCCCAGCGCGCGTGCGGCCTCCACACGCACCGTCATGTCAACGATGTGCTTTTGCACCAGTTGAAAGCTGCCGATCAGGCGACCGAATTGCTTGCGTGTCTTCACGTACTCGATGGAAAGATCGAGCGCCGCCTGCGCTGCGCCGACCGCGCCCATGGCGATGTTCAAGCGGGCGGCATCCAGGCCCTTCAGCGTGCCGGCCAGCGCCTTGCCTTCGGTGCCGACCAGGTTTTCCTTCGGGATCTTCACGTCGGTGAAGCCGAGCTCGGCCGTGCCCGTGCTGCGCAAGACCATGGTGTCAAGCCGGCGCACGTCGTAGGGGCTGACACTGCGTTCGACGATGAAGCTGGAGAGCGCCCCGTTGCAGGTGGGGCTGAAGGTACGCGCCACCACCATCGCCACGTCGGCAAAGGCACCGTTGGTGATCCACAGCTTGCGCCCGTTGAGCACCCAGTGGTCGCCTTGCAACTCGGCGCGGCTCTGGATGCCGGCGATGTTGGAGCCGGTGTCGGGTTCGGTGAGGCCGGTGCACACCTTCAACTCACCGCGCAATGCCGGCTTCAGGAAGCGCTCTTTCTGGTCAGGCGTGCCGTGTGTGGCGAGCCGGTTGATCGAGCCGTTGGTGATGTTGCAGATGGTGCGCAGCGAGAGCCAGTGGTAGCCGGCCTCTTCCATCATCATGGCCCAGGTGGGGTAGTCGATCCCCATGCCGCCGTCTGCTTCGGGCAGCGTGCCGCCGAGGTAGCCGAACTGCGCAAGTTTTGGGAAAAGCTCGAAGGGAAAACTGCGCTCGGCCTCGTGGCGGTTGATCAGCGGCAGCACCTCGGCTCTCATGAAGCGGCGGATGCTGTCGCGCAGCGTGAGCTGCTCGGCATTGAGATCGATGCTCATCGTGTGACGCGTCTCGGTTGGGTAGGCGCCATGTTGGCCGCATGGGAACAGAACGGCACGTGGGGCAAACGTGCATGCACAAGCCCGAACCTGCTTGTTACGCTGGCCTTGGCTTGCGCGCTTTCACGCGCGTTGCGCCGCACAGAACAGGAGACCAGCTCATGAATGCGTTGCGAGTCTTGGGTATGTCTTTTGCGGGCCTGCTGCTCGTGGCATCTGTGAAGGCGCAGCCCTACCCGAACCGCGCCATCACCTGGGTGGTGCCGTTCACGCCGGGCGGTGTGACCGACACCACCTCACGCGCCGTGTCCAAACGCATGGGCGAGCTGCTGGGCCAGTCGTTCGTGGTTGACAACCGGCCCGGCGCGGGCGGCTCGCTCGGTACCGAGCAGGTGGCGCGCGCCGCACCCGACGGCTACACCGTGCTCTATGCCACCTCGGGCACCATGGCCGCCAACCTCGCGCTGTACAAGAACCTCAAGTACGACCCGTTGAAAGACTTCATTCCCGTGCACGGCATGTTCATGTCGCCAACGGTGCTGGTGGTCGAGGCGTCACGGCCCTACAAGACCGTGGCCGAGCTGGTGAAGTTTGCCAAGGCCAACCCCGGTGTACTCAATTACGGTTCGGCCGGGCCGGGCACCGGCACGCACCTCACCAGCGAACTGCTGCAGTCGCGCACCGACATGAAGATGACCCACGTGCCCTACAAGGGCAGCTTGCCGGCGCTGCAAGACCTGCTCGGTGGCCGGCTCGACCTGATGTTCGACTACACCGTCACGCTGCTGCCGCACATCAAGGCGGGCAAGCTGCGCGCGCTGGCGGTGATGGGCACCAAGCGCCTGCCTGCACTGCCCGATGTACCCACCATCTCCGAAGCCGGCTTCGCGGGGGCCGAGTCGAGCAGCTGGTCAGGCGTCGTGGTGCCGGCCGGCACACCGCCCGAGGTGGTGAAGAAGCTCGCAAGCGCCATGGCCACCGCGTTGGCCGACCCGGCCGTGGTAGCGCCGTTCGAGCAGATCGGTAGCCAGCCGCTGGTGGGCTACAGCGAAGACAGGTTCAAGGTCTTCATTGCCGAGGAAATGCGCAAGTGGGCCGAGGTGGTGCGTGTGTCGGGAGCGACGCTGAACTGATGGAAGCAAGGTTTTGACACTGCACGCGCTTAGCGGTAGCGGTTGACTTCAATCTCCGACACAGCCGCACCCCGGTTGCCCCACGCACCGCGCACATATGTGAGCACCGCCGCGGTTTCGGCCGGGCTCAGTAGCGTGGCAAAAGGCGGCATGCCATAAGGCCGGGGGTTGCCTGCGGTGGACGGCGCGAAGCCGCCTTCACGCACCACACGCACCACGTTGGCCGTTGACGCCATCGTGACCGCGCGGTTGCCGGCGAGCGCGGGGTACATGCTGGCGACGCCCTCACCTTGTTTGCCATGGCAGTCAGCACATTGTTCGGCGTAGAGCTTGGCGCCGCGCTCGAACACCACGCCGTTGCCAGGCTGATGCGCTGCGCTTTCGCGGTGTGTGGAAGGCAAGGCCTGAAGGTAAGACGCCATCGCCTGCAAATCAGCGTTCGTGAGGTACTGCGTGCTGCGCCCCACCACCTCGGCCATCGGGCCGAGCACCGAGGCCTTGGCACTGATGCCGGTCTTGAGCAGCGCAACGACCTGCTGCGTCTCCCAGGTGGCCACACCGGCTTCGCGCGGGTCGCTCAGCGAAGGCGCGTACCAGTTCTGCATCGGGATCAGGCCCCCGCCCAGGTCCAGCGTGCCGCCGGTCGCGCCCAAGGCATTGCGGCTGCCGTGGCACGCGTTGCAATGGCCTAGGCCTTGCACGAGGTAGGCGCCGCGGTTCCACTCGGCCGGACGCTTAGGGTCGTTCACCCTGCGCGCGGGGCTGAAATACAGCGCGCGCCACACGGCCAGGGCCGCCTGGGTGTTGAACGGAAAACGCAGGCCATGCTCCCGGTTGGCTTGCACCACCGGCTTCAGGCTGTGCAGGTAGGCGTAAATCGCATCCGCGTCTTCGCGCGTGACCACGGTGTAGTTGGTGTACGGGAAGGCCGGGTACAGCAGGCGGCCATCGCGCGAGCGGCCGTTGTGCAAGGCGCGCCAGAAATGGTCAGGGCCCCAGTTGCCGAGGCCGGTGGCCGGGTCGGGCGTGAGGTTGGAGGTGTAGACCGTGCCGAAAGGCGTTTCGATGCCACGCCCTCCTGCATACGGTTCGCCGCCGCGTGCGGTGTGGCAGCCCATGCAGTTGCCGGCGAGGGCCAGGTCCTCGCCTCGAGCAACCTGAGTCGCCGTGGCTTGTGCGCGGTCTTGTTTTTGGGCGAGCCTTTCTTCATCACGCAGGTTGAGCGCATACACCGCAGCAGCCAGCAGCAAGATGACTGCGAGCACGGCAAGCAGAGCGCGCTTCATCGCTGACCCTCGCTCACACCGCCACAAGGCAGCGGCAGCGGCGCGGCCAAGGCGCTCACCGCCTTGGGCTGAGCGGGCAGCGGCTGAGCGGCCAGCCATTGCGACAGCGCGGCCACGTCATCGGTCGTAAGCGCCTGCGCGATCTGCGCCATGCAGTCGGGTGCCTGGGCGTTGCGGTTACCCGTTTTCCACGCGCCCAGTTGTGCGTTCAGGTAGTCGCGCGGCAAGCCCAGCAGGCCAGGGATGGCAGGCGCCAAGCCGGAGAGCGCCGGCCCGTGGCATTGCACGCAGGCCGGAATGCGCATTGCCGCATCACCACGCAGAGCCAGGGCTTCGCCACGTCGCAGCGTTTCGGCCGGTGCCGTCGCGGGCTGCGCTGCGGCGTACGGTAGTTCGAGCGCGGCGAAATGGGCGGCAATCTCTTGCAGATACGCATCACTCAGCGGCTCAATGAGGCGAGCCATCGGCGCGTACTGGCGGCGCCCATCGCGAAAGTTGAGCAACTGGTGGTACAGGTACGCCGCAGGCTTGCCGGCAATGCGCGGGTAGTAGCCATCGCTCGCCGCACGCCCCTGCGAGCCATGGCAGCCGGTGCAAGCCTGTACGCGTTGGGCCATGCTGTCTTCGGCCACGGGGGGTGCGGCCCGCAGGCTGAAGGAGACGAGCATCAACACGCACGGCCAGGCCGCACGAAACAATCGACAGGGCATGTGGATCAGGCTGGCGCAGCGACCAGCGTCAAACGGGTGATTTCCGATGGTGCCCCAAAGCGCTTGGGCGGCCCCCAGTACCCCGTGCCGCGGCTGGTGTACACCCACAGGCTTTTCAACCGGTGCAAGCCGGCGGTGAACGGCTGCTGCAAGGGAACAAACAGGTTCCAGGGGAAAAACTGCCCACCGTGGGTGTGGCCCGACAGCTGCAGCTGGAACCCCGCGCGTTCGGCCGCTTCGGCACTGCGTGGTTGGTGAGCGAGCAGCACACGCACGGCCGCATGGGCTGGCGCGCCGGCCACGGCTGCCTGCGGGTCGCTGCGGTGTGTGGGGTCGAACAGGTGTGCGCTGAAGTCGGCCACACCGGCCACCACCAGGGGCGCGCTGCCATGCTGCAACACCGCGTGTTCGTTCATCAGCACCGTGACGCCCAAGCGCCGCAGCTCGGCGATCCAGGCGTGGGCGCCCGAGTAGTACTCGTGGTTGCCGGTCACAAAGAAGGTGCCGTGGCGCGAGCTCAGACCGGCCAGCGGCGCCACGTGGGCCGACAACTCGCGCACGCTGCCGTCGACCAGGTCACCGGTGACTGCCACCATGTCGGCCTGCATGCCGTTGACCGCGTCAACGATGGCCTGCACATACGGGCCCTTGATGGTGGGGCCGACGTGGATGTCGCTGATCTGCGCGATGGTGAAGCCTTGCAGCGCGGGCGGCAGGCCACGAATGGGCACCTCGACTAACACGATGGCGGCCCGCCGCCGCGCATTGATGAATCCCCACAGGGTGACGCCGCCGGCCAGCAGCGGCACGGCACGGGCCGTCCACAACGTCACCTCGGCCAGCGAGCCACCCGCGATGGCGGTGACGGCGGCCCCCAACAGCAAGACCACGTCCCGCATCAGCGTCAAAACAAAGAGCGACGAGAACAGCCCCATGAAGATGAGCCCTGCCCAGGCCAGGGCCTCGGAGGCCGCCCGGTGGCTGATACGCCGCGCCAGCAAACCCATCGGCATGAGCATGGCCGAGCAAATCAATACCCCGCCCAAGGCCCAGCCCGCCGAAGCCGCACCCAGGTGTGGCAAGAGGCGCCAGCCGATGTAGGCGTGCAACAGCGCCGATAGCACGGTGAGAGGCCAAAACGGCATGGAGGCTCCAGTGGTGACGAGGAAGACGCTGTAGATGAGTGTCGCTGCCGGCCATTCAACCCTGCACGAGGCCTCGTCCTACGGCATATGAATGTAGATACCGATGCAACCGCTCAACGAGAATGGCGCCGCACGCCGAGGTATGAGGTCGGCACGCCGAAACACTCTCCCGAAAGGCAATGCGTCGATGACCATGCGTTCTGAACCGCAGCTGGCGGGATCCCAGCCCGAGGCGCATGCCCATCGCTTCACCTTGCAGGGCAGCCCCAGTTCCCTGAGTTTCCCGCCACTCTGCCCCAACTGCGGCGGCGCGGCAGCGGAGACGATCGAGTACGCCAAGGTTTTCCGCCGGGT
>JACMKW010000293.1 GCA_014379885.1 Rhizobacter sp. | reverse complement strand
ACGACCTTGGGCACCGAGTCGACCGAGTACAGCGACTGGTCGGGGTACATCTCGCCATTGCTGTTGGCGTCACCGGCAACTTGCCAGCCCGACAGATAGATGGCCTTCAGGCCAGCCTTGACTTGCTGCATGGCCTGGTTGCCCGTCAGCGCGCCGAGCGAGTTCACGAACGGCTCGGTGTTGATCAGGTTCCACAGCTTTTCAGCGCCGCGCTTGGCCAGCGTGTGTTCGACTTGCAGCGAACCACGCAGACGCACCACGTCGGCAGCGGTGTAGCCGCGCTTGATGCCCTTCCAGCGGGGGTTTTCGGCCCACTCTTTTTCAAGGGCGGCGATCTGTTGGTCACGGGTCAGGTTGGTCATGTCGAACTCCAAAAAAGGATGTTGCAGAGACGGATCGAAGAGGAAGAATCTGGGCTCAAGGATAGCGCTCGCCATCCGGAACAGGAAGACTTATGTCTTATATAAGACTATAAATGTTTGCTAATAAAATCAGCCACTTAGCAAAAATATTTCTGGATGCGAAATCACTTTTTCCCAGATGGAAAGAAATGTCGCGGCGCAGCATCGTGAAATTTCGCAATACGAAACCAACGTTCCTGCATGCGAAAGGCGGTCGCCCATGGCAAGCTCACATAGCAGGATCGACTTGTGCAGCCGTTTGACCGATGGCACGCCCATTTGCTACGCAGTCGAATTCAGCGGCGACTGATTTGCCGCACAAATTTCAATCTATGAAAGAAGCCACCATGCCCAAGAACCTCGATGCCTACTGGATGCCCTTCACGGCCAACCGCCAGTTCAAGCAGGCGCCCCGCCTGATCTCGCGCGCCGAAGGCATGTACTTCTGGACGCCTGACAACCGGCAGGTGCTCGACAGCATTGCCGGCCTGTGGTGCGTGAACGCCGGCCACGCGCGGCCAAAGATCGTCGAAGCGATTCGCCAGCAGGCCAGCGAGATGGATTTCGCGCCGCCTTTCAACATGGGTCACCCGAAACAGTTTGAGCTGGCCGAGCGGCTGGTGCAGCTCGCGCCACCGGGGCTGGCCAAGGTGTTCTATACAAACTCGGGCTCCGAGGCGGTGGAGACAGCGCTGAAGATGGCCATCGCCTACCACCGTGTGCGAGGCGAGGGCCAGCGCACCCGCCTCATCGGCCGCGAGCGTGGCTACCACGGTGTCAACTTCGGCGGCATCTCGGTCGGCGGCATGGTGGCCAACCGCAAGATGTTCGGCAGCCTGCTCACCGGTGTTGACCACATCCGCCACACCCACGACCCGCGCAACGTCTTCAGCAAGGGCCAGCCCGAGCACGGCGCCGAGCTGGCCGACGACCTGGAGCGCTTGGTCGCGCTGCACGACGCCTCGACCATTGCCGCAGTGATCGTCGAACCCGTGGCCGGCTCCACGGGTGTGCTGCTACCGCCCAAGGGCTACCTGGAACGGCTGCGCGCCATTTGCGACAAGCACGGCATTCTGTTGATCTTTGACGAGGTGATCACCGGGTTTGGCCGTTTGGGTTCGCCCTTCGCCGCCACGCACTTCAACGTCACGCCCGACCTGATGACGGTCGCCAAGGGCCTGACCAACGGCAGCGTGCCCATGGGCGCGGTGTTTGCCCACCAGAAGATCCACGACGCCTTCATGAATGGGCCCGAGCACATGATCGAGTTCTTCCACGGCTACACCTACTCGGGCCACCCGCTCGCTTGTGCGGCGGCGCTCGGCACGCTCGACACTTATGCCGATGACGGCCTGCTGACCCGCGGCGCCAAGATGGCGGCCACTTTCGAGAACGCAGTGCACTCGCTCAAGGACATGCCCAACGTGGTCGACATCCGCAACATGGGCCTGGTGGGCGGCATCGAGCTGGCGCCCATTCCTGGCGAACCCGGAAAGCGCGCGTTCTCTGTCTTTCTCGACTGCTGGGAAAAGGGCCTGCTGATCCGCACCACCGGCGACACGATCGCACTCTCGCCGCCGCTGATCATCGAGAACAAGCACATCGACCAGATCATCAGTACGGTTTCCGACGCGCTCAAGCGCGCTGCATGACCAGGGTTGACCCGAGATGGGGCCGGCGCCAGATGGTTGATTGGGTCTCGGGCCGCTATGGTCGCGCCCGATGGAGCTCACTGCCGCGTCAGCACTCGTAGACACGTACTTGGCCAACGAAGACCCGTCGGTCCAGCAGGCCGACATGGCTGCCGTGGTGCAGCTGATCGCAACCCTTGAGCCTGACGATGCCTGCGAGATTGCACGCAAGAGCTTGCGAGAAGGGAGCCGCGACGACCGCACCGACATCCTCATCGCGATGGCGCAGCACCTGCCGCCACAGCGCCTGCTGTTGGTGTCGCAACACCTGGAGAATGTGGCCGATGCCAGCGAGCTGAAAAATGCGGTGCTCGCCTTGCGAGTTCCTCCCGCCGCAGCGCCCACAGCGCCTGCGGCTCCGCCCGAGACCTTCGAACAGATCGGCCAGCGCCTGATCGACGCGCACTACCAGCAGCACGGTGGCGAGCCAAGGCAGTGGTCAGGCCGCGAACGGGTCGAAAGCGAGGTGGTGCAGGCACTGCACTGGCCCGCCGAGCTGAACGAAGACCAGCAAACCAGGCTTCGCGAAATCTCCGACCAGATCATCCGCATCGGTGGCGAGCAGCCACGGGTCACGGTGCTGCCAGTGGTCGTGAGTGCCGCGGGCGATGAGCAATACACGAGGCCACAAGCGGGCATCGTCACCGCCGTCTTCAAGATCGAGGTGGAAGGCGAGCCCGATCAAGCGGAGTTCATCGACGCCCGCCTCTGGGACTACGAAGACCCTGCTGACTATCAAAACAACAACGACTTGCCGCTGGACGCCAAGATCGTCATGCCCGACAACTGGCGCTTTGTGCCCGGCACCGACGGCAAGGTCAAGACCTTGGTCGGTGAGGCCCGCATCGAAAGCGACTTCGAGCACTTCCGGCGCGTGACACATGCCGATCTGGCGGTCGCCGGCGTGGGCCTGGTGGCCGGCTTGGCGCTCATCGCCACGGGCCGCGGCGCCAAACCCGGGGAGGCGATGGCCAAGGGCTCGCTGGGTTTGGCGCTGGCACAGACCAGCTTTGTTGCCGGCGGGGTGTACGCGGGCGCCACCGCCATCGGCAGCCTGGGCAACCAGGCTGTGCACGGCGCCAAGCTCAACCCCATCGCCAACCCGGACGCTGCGCTGGAAGAGGCCAACGTGCTGCTGAGCTTCGCGGGTGCCGGCGAGGCAGCGGCGGCCCTGCGCGGGGTCACTCTCTTTTCAAGGGCGACCAGAACCACACTCGCAGTGGCCAACGCTGGCGCCGCGGGCGCGGGTGGCTACCAGTTGGTGGGCCACTGGAACCAGACACCCGAAGCGCAACGTGAAGAGCTGGCCATGATGTTCACGATGAACGTGCTGGGCCTGGGAGCGCACGGGTTGGCGTGGTTGGGCGCCAAGCCAGGCGTGCAGCCGGCGCTCAGCGAGCTGCCTGCTCCCAAGTTGCTCGCGGTCTCGGAGCCGTTGCCACCACTGGCGCTGCGAGACACCTTGCCGGCTCCGGAGCCAACAGCTCCGTCGTCAGTGCTGGAGCCGCAAGCCATCGTGCCGCTCGCGGAACCCGTGCCCATCGAGATCATCGCGCTGACGGGTGATATTGAAGTGCCCTCCAAGCCGCCCAAAAAGGGCTTTGACTACTTGCCGTCTTATTACGGCTTGCGTGACAAGCTGAACACGATGGACGCCGCACCCGCAGAACAGGTGGTGGGCCCGCTGTTCGACAAGGGCGAATCTGGCATCGTGTATGAATACCAGCCGGATGCTTCGAAGCTGCTGAAGCTGATGGCGGTTCCCGCGTGGATGCGCCCCGATTCGCCCACACCCTGGATGCGGCCCGGCCCGATCACCACCGAGTCGATGTATTGGCTGACGCGAGAAACCGTGACGCTGAACCGCGCCAAGGCCGCGGGCATCAACACCCTCGAAACGCAGGGCCTGATCGTCGTGGAGACCCCGCAAGGCAAGGCCGTCGGCCTGCTGATGCAGAAGGTGCCAGGAGGGATCAACCTCAAAGACGCGGTCGACCCGATCGTCACCCGCAACCGGTTGGCCGGGCGACCCTTGCTCGAAGGCATCGACGAAAAGATCCTCGCGGCATTCAATGAGCAAACGCTGCAAGACATGGATCGCAACAGGCAGGCTTGCCTGACCCGCGGCGTCGAAGTGATCGATCCACAATACCTGCTCGACCCCGCAACCGGGCGTGTGCTGCTTTTCGACCCGGTTTCCATCGACCCTTGGGAGACACACACCAGCCCCAGGTTCATCACTGAAAGCGTGTTGCTCAGAAATGCCATTGCGCGCCACATCGAACAGCCTGAAATACCCATGCCCCACATGGAAGGCATTCAATTCCAGGGCGGTTGGTGGGAGGGCAGCGAACTGGGCCTGGGCGTATCGAGCCGTTGAGCCGCGTGGCCGGCATGCCAGCCCGGGAGCGGTGCAATGAGCTTTCTGAGCAACGACGGCGACCTGGCACGCCACTCTTATTACGACGCCACCGTACAGCGAGCCCCGGTATCCCCACCGCTGCAATCTGATCTGGACTGCGACGTGGCCGTGGTCGGCGGCGGCCTGGCCGGCCTGTCGGCTGCCATCGAGCTGGCCGATCGTGGCTACAGCGTGGTATTGCTCGAAGCCCGGCAAGTGGGCTGGGGCGCGTCGGGCCGCAATGGTGGGCAGGCGCTGGCCGGCCTGGCCTGCGAACAATCAGTCATTGAAGACCAATTGGGCATGGACGCAGCCCGGCGCGTGTGGGCCATGACGCTGGAGGCGCTTGACCTCATCACCCAGCGCTGCGATCGTTTTGGCATCGACTGCGAATGGCAAAACGGCTACCTGAGCCTCGCCGTCAACGCACGCAAGGCGGCCGAGTTGCGCCAGTGGCACGAGCACATGCAGGCTGACTACGGCCACGTGTCGCAATGGATCGAGGCCCGCGACCTGCCGGGCTGGATTGCAAGCCCGCGCTTCCACAGCGGCGTGCACGACGTGCGCTCCGGGCATTTGCATCCCTTGAAATACAGCCTCGGCCTGGCGCGTGCCGCTGCCGGCCTGGGGGTGCGCATCTTCGAGAACACCGCAGTCACCGGTTTGGCGCAAGGCCCGACCGCGAAGCTGCAGACGGCGGCTGGCGAGGTGCGCGCGGCGCACGTGCTGCTGGCTGGCAACGTGTATCTGCAGGGTGTGGCACCGACGCTTGGCGCCCGCATCATGCCGGTCGGCACCTACATCGTGGCGTCGGCGCCGGTCGAACCGGCCTTGCTGAACTCACTGATCCCGTCGCGTTCGGCCGTGTGTGACACCAATTTTGTGCTCGACTACTTTCGCCCCACCGCCGACCACCGCATGCTCTACGGCGGCCGGGTGAGCTACAGCACCGCCACGCCGAAGAACTTGGTGGCCAGCATGCAGCGGCGCATGTCGCGCAGCTTTCCTCAGCTCGCCAATACGCCGGTGGAGTTCGCCTGGGGTGGTTTTGTGGACATCTCGATGAACCGCGCGCCCGATTTCGGGCGCCTGGCGAACAACGTTTACTACCTGCAAGGCTTCTCGGGCCACGGCCTGGCGCTCACGGGGCTGGCAGGCAAGTTGGTGGCCGAGGCGATAGCCGGGAATGCGGAGCGCTTCGACACCTTCGCACGCATTCGTCACCGCAACTTCCCCGGCGGTCGGCTGCTGCGCACCCCGGCGTTGGTGCTTGGCATGGCTTACTACCAAATGCGCGATTGGCTGTGATGCCCATGCAAATCGCTTGAGCGAGGTTGACTTCGGCAACAAGCCGGGCACACTCATTGCTCATAAACGGTATACAAAAAGCCCAGCGTGCGAGCGGCCAAAAACCGCAGCACAGCAAGCCCAATGAACGCCCTCTCTCGCTCTGCACCGGCCCAGAAGCCGGTGGTTCTGATACCCGCCTGCAACCGCATGATCGGGCAGCACCCTTTCCACGTCGCGGGCAAGAAATACATCGACGCAGTTCGCTTGGCTGGCTGCCTTCCGCTCATCGTGCCCTTTGTGCATCTGAGCGAAGTCGACGAGCTGCTCGACCATGCCGATGGCGTGCTGCTCACCGGCTCGCCTTCCAACGTGCACCCCAGCCACTTCGGCGAAGAGGTGCACGACACCAGCCTGCCGCTGGATCGTGACCGAGACGCCTGGACACTGCCGCTGATCCCTCGGGCGTTGGCGCGTGGTATTCCGCTGTTTGCGATCTGCCGTGGCTTCCAGGAAGCCAATGTCGCTTTGGGTGGCAGCTTGTACCAGGCGGTGCAAGAGGTGCCGGGTCAGCGTGATCACCGCGGCAACACGGAAGGGCCGGCCGAGCTGCAATACAGCTTGGCGCACGAGGTGATCGTTGAGCCCGGTGGCTTGCTCGCCGGCATCGTTGAGCAAGCCGAATTCCAGGTGAACTCGGTGCACGGGCAGGGCGTCAAGCAACTGGCCCCCGACTTGCGCGTCGAGGCGCGTGCGCCCGATGGCCTGGTCGAAGCCTTTTCAATGCCCTCGGCTCAATCCTTCAACCTCTGCGTGCAATGGCATCCCGAGTGGCAAGCCGCGCAGAACCCCATTTCGGTTCGCCTTTTCAAAGCCTTTGGTGCCGCCTGCCAATCCTTCCGAGACCGCCACAGAGAACCCCACCGCGACCCTGACCGATAGCGAGCCCCCATGACCAGCGGCTCCCACAACTCAAACAGGTGACCTCATGGTGGACAAGAACAACTTCAATTTCAGCGACCTGGAGCAATGGCTCAACGACAGGCGCGTGACCGAGATCGAGTGCCAGGTGCCCGACCTCACCGGTGTGGCGCGCGGCAAGATCCTGCCTCGCGAAAAATTCACCGAAGACCGCGGCATGCGGTTGCCCGAGGCTGTGGTGGCCATCGGCGTCACAGGTGAATTCCCTGAGGAAGGCCCGTACTACGACGTCATCCACGCGACCGACCGCGACATGCATCTGCGCCCCGACCCCAGCACGGTGCGCATCGTGCCCTGGGCCATCGACCCCACTGCCCAGGTGATTCACGACTGCTTCGACCGCGACGGCAAGATGATTCCTTATGCCCCACGCTCGGTGCTGCGCAAAATCTGCGACCTGTACGCCGCCGAAGGCTGGGACCCGGTGGTCGCGCCCGAGCTCGAGTTCTACCTGATCGAGCGCAACTCCGACCCCAACATACCGTTGCGCCCGCCCAAGGGCCGCAGTGGCCGCGCCGAGACCTCGCGCCAGGCGTATTCGATTGACGCGGTGAACGAGTTCGACCCGCTGTTCGAAGACGTCTACGCCTACTGCGAGCAGATGGAGTTGAACGTCGACACCCTCATCCACGAAGTGGGCGCCGGGCAGATGGAGATCAACTTCTTCCACGACCACCCGCTGGGCCTGGCCGACGAGGTGTTCTT